>JBKJIA010000082.1:0-6083 GCA_046598735.1 Polyangiales bacterium | reverse complement strand
GTGGATGCTCGCCAAGCGCGCCACGCGGGCAGCGTTCACGACCATCAAAGACGAAGCGGTGCCGCACTATCGCAATCAGTATCTCAAGCTCGCGAAAGAGGGCATCGACCCCGCA
The DNA here is from genome assembly GCA_046598735.1 of Polyangiales bacterium. Lineage (GTDB taxonomy): Bacteria > Myxococcota_A > Polyangia > Polyangiales > DASUME01 > DASUME01. Next base: position 5,968 of record JBKJIA010000082.1, on the reverse strand, counting down.
ATCACGGCAGACACGAACTTGGCGCAGCACGACAGGGTCTATCGTGCAGGTCTATTCAGCGCCGAAATCGATCCCGTGTGGCCGCCCGTCAATCACATGGCGGGCGAGCGCGATGGCGAGCGGCTGCGCCGTATCATGGCAAGTCACGAGCTCGAAGGCGGCCTCGAGAGTCTGCTCCCGCCCGCGCCCTGACCTTACGGTGTCGGCTCTGCCGCCGGTTGGCTGCGTACTGGGCGCCTGCCACCGAGCGCGACAAGCGTCCCGCAACCGCCATTGGCCTCGATGCGCGCCTGACTGCTCATACGCACCACCAGACCTGCCTCGTGCATACGCGCATAAGCCTGTTCGTAAGCTTGTCGCGACACCGGCTGGTGCGCGCTCGTGGGCACGGGATTGTAGGCGTAGAGATGCACGGAGACGCGCAGCCCAGCAAACGGTAAGGTTCGCGCGATGAAGGCGTCGAGCTCGGCTTCACTGTCGTTGGCATCGCGCACCATCAGGTAGGCGAGCGCAAGCTTCTTGCGCCGCGAGCGGCTGAGGCGGGGCAATTCATCGCGCAGCACGTCGTACAACGGCTCGAGCGCAGGTCCGCGCGGTACGAGCCTTGCGCGAGCAAGCTCGCGGCCTGCATGCACGGAGATAGTAAGGCCGTTGTGCGGCAGATGCAGCAGCTCGCGCAAACGATCGAGCGGGCCACCCGAAGTCGTGACGCTCGGGCCGATCCGTTGCGCGCGACAAGAGGCGATGAAACGGGCAACGGCCGGCAAGTTGTGCAGAGGCTCGCCCACACCACTCACGGTGACGCGCGTGACGTTCAAGCCTTCGGCGCGCACGGCATCAAGCTGACCTGTCAGCTCTTCGAAGGTAAGGGGACGCGTGAGCCCATTGGCGCCTGAGGCGCAAAATGGACAGCCGACAGCACAACCGACCTGACTCGAAACACACAACGTGTCACCGCGATAGTGCACGGCTTCAACGGCATTGCCATCGCTAAGGTCCACGCGATAACGGCGATTGGCAGCGCTCGTCTCAATCAGGATGATGCGCACGGGGGCTCTCCACCACGCGCTTGCTCGCTGCGGCCAGTGCCTCACGAATCGCGTGCGCGGTATGACTGTCTTTGGATTTGGCAACCTGTTCCGGCGTGCCGCTCGCCACGATGCGCCCGCCGCCTGCGCCACCTTCCGGACCAAGATCGAGCACGTAGTCGGCGGCGATCATCACATCCGGATGATGCTCGATCACGAGTAAGGTATCGCCACGCTCGACGAAACGGCCCAAAAACGCGAGCAAGCGCGCCACGTCGCTACGATGTAGACCCGTGGTTGGCTCGTCGAGCACGTACAAGGTCGGCCCCTCCGCCTGGCTTGCAAGCTCGGACACGAGCTTCATGCGCTGCGCTTCGCCGCCGCTCAAGGTGCTCGAAGCTTGGCCGAGCTTGAGGTAACCCAGCCCGAGCTCGCATAACATAGTAAGGGGCCCGCGCACGTTGCGAATGGTGCTGAACACTTCGGCTGCGCGTTCGATCTCGAGGTCCAAGATTTCACCGGCGCTCAAACCGTATAGTTTCACTTCGAGCGTCTCGCGCGAAAAACGCATCCCTGCGCAGGCTTCACACGGTAAGAGTGCGTCCGGCAAGAACGACATTTCAACGCTCAGCACGCCATTGCCTTCGCACACCGCACAACGTCCGGCGCCCACGTTGAACGAAAAGCGCGAAGCATCGTAGCCACGGGCACGCGCTTCTGGCGTGGCGGCGAGCAGCTTACGGATCTCGTCCCAAATGCCGATGTATGTGGCGGGCACCGAGCGCGGCGTGCGACCGATCGGCGCTTGATCGACTTCGACGGCGCGTCGCAAATTGCCGGCTGCGCCCTTGAGCTTTTTGAACGTGCCCTGACGACCTTCGTGCACCAGACCGAGCACGTCGCGCACGCCGGGTAATAGAATCTCGCGCACCAAGGTGCTCTTGCCGGAACCGCTCACGCCTGTGACCACGCTGAAACGCGCGAGCGGAATGCGTGCATCGACGTCGACTAAGTTGTGCTCGCGTGCGCCGCTCAACTCTAAGAAGCGCGCGCTTTCAAGGGACTTACGCACAGGGATGGCAGGCGTTTCACGCAAGGCGCGACCGGTCATGGAGTGCGGATTGCGTGATAGCGCGGCGGGCGTGCCCTGTGCGAGCACGTTGCCACCAAGTCGTCCTCCACCGGGGCCCATGTCCACGACGAGATCACTGGCTTGAATCGTATCGAGATCGTGCTCGACCACGAGCACACCATTGCCGCGATCGACAAGCTCTCGCAGCGCTTGAATCAACAGCGCGGTATCACGAGGATGCAGGCCGATCGTCGGCTCATCGAGCACGTACAACACCCCCGTCAGACCACTGCCGAGCTGAGCAGACAAACGCACGCGCTGCGTTTCGCCACCACTCAAGCTGTCCGCTGCACGATCGAGACCCAAGTAACCAAGGCCCAAGCGCTGCAAGAAACCAAGCCGTGCATCGAGCTCTTTCAGCAACTCGCTGCCGATCAACGCGTCACGACCAGTCAGCTTGAGCTCGCTCAGCGCCAGGCGCGCAGCGCTGACACTGAGACGTAAGTAATGATCGATGGCATGGCCATGCACGTGCACCGAGCGCGCAAGCGAAGACAGACGGCTGCCGTCACAATCCACGCACACGACTCGCGTCTCCTTGGCCTTCTTGCCGCGGCCCACGAGCTTGACGATGACGCCACGGCCCTCGCAACTTGGACAAGCACCTTGACGAGTGTTGAAAGAGAACAAACGCGGATCGAGCACGCTCGTGCCGGCTGCGGAGCCCTCTTCGAGTGTGAGCGCGATCTGTTCGCGTCCGACGCTCACCCAGGCTTCACCTTCGGCGCGACGCGCAGCCAGTGTGAGCAGTTGCGGCAATTCCGCGGCTGTCGCGCGACCCATAACGAGCTGAATGTCGTGCTCTTTGTGACGCTCGAGCGCGAGACCCTCCGTCAGGATGCGCAGACTGCCGTCGATGCGCGCCTCGCGAATGCCCGCATCGCGTGCCTTGTCGAGCAAATCGCGGTGTAGGCCCTTCTTACCTTTGATCACGGGCGACAGGACCAGAAACTCCGCACTGTCCGAGAAGCGCTGCACGAGCGCACGTGCAGCCTCACGCGCGCTTTGCTTGGCGCTATAGATCGCACTCTCACCACTGGCGACGCCAATGCGCGCATACAGCAACCGTAAGTAGTGGGCGACCTCCGTCACGGTCGCGACCGTCGAGGTGCCACCGCCGCGCGTCAGGCGCTGCTCGAGCGATAGCGTGGGCGGAACTGACGTCACGCGATCCACATCGGGCCGCGGTAATTGCGGCAAATACTGGCGCGCATAGGGCGAGAGCGTCTCGACAAAGCGACGTTGCCCTTCGGCGTGCACGACGCCAAACGCCAGACTGCTCTTGCCGCTGCCGCTTGGGCCGGTCAGCGCCGTCATGGCACGCAGGGGAATGTCGAGGCTTACGTTCTTGAGATTGTGCTCACGCGCGCGCTCCACCCGTAAGGAGCTTGCAGCTTCGAGTTGACGCTTGGGCCCCTTGGACAAGGTAAGCTTGCCTGGTCCGGCCAGCTCCGCGCGCAAGAACTCGGCGCTGGCACTACCAGCATGTTGCGACACCTCGCGCGGTGTACCGGCCGCCACGATCTGACCGCCCGCCGCGCCGGCGTCGGGACCGATGTCGATCACATGGTCGGCGTGCGCTGCCACGCGCATGTCGTGCTCGATCACCACCAACGTCGCGCCTGCGCGCACGAGCTCATCGAATAGTGCCAGCAGCGGCGTCACGTCTTCCGGATGCAAGCCCGCCGTGGGCTCATCGAGCACGATCAAGGCGCCCGAGACAACGCGCCCCACGGCCTCAGCCAACTTGAGGCGCTGGGATTCGCCGCCACTGAGTGTGTTGAGCGGCTGGCCCAGGGGCAAATAGCTCAGCCCCACTTGCACCAGCGGCTTGAGACAGCGAGTAAACTCAGCATCGCCCGCAAAACATTGCAGCGCTTCTTCAACCGTAAGGTCGAGTAGCTCGGCCACGTTGATGTCGCGATGTCGTACCTCGAGCACCGGGCCCACAAAGCGTTTGCCAGCGCAGCTCGGACAACTGAAGCTCACATCGGCGAGAAACTGCATCTCCACCGTTTCAAAGCCCTGGCCTTTGCAGGCTTCGCAGCGGCCGCCCTCCACGTTGAACGAGAAATTGCCCGGCCCAAGCGCAAGCTCGACGGCACGTGGCTCGCGCGCAAAGCGCTTGCGCACGACGTCCCAAGCGCCGAGGTACGTGGCCGCATTGCCGCGCGAGGTACGCCCAAGTGGTGATTGATCGACGTGGATGACCGAGCTTATCGGCTCCGCACCACTCAACGCGCTGAAGGAAAGCGGCCGTGCCTCGCGACTGCCGCGTGCTTTTTCGAGCGCAGGCACGAGCGTTTCGATTAGGAGGCTGCTCTTGCCGGAGCCACTCACGCCCGTGACGCAGGTCATGGCACCGATCGGAATAGTAAGGTCCACGGACTTCAGGTTGTGGCCCGAAGCGCCTGTGAGCTTGATGGCGCCACGTGCCTGAGTGAGCGCGCGGGCGCGATTCGGACGTGCCGCCCAGGCGCGCGACGTCGCAGTATTGGCGCGTGCCAGCATGTAGGGCGAGCCGTCGAACACGATGCGGCCACCGCGCTTGCCCGCACCTTCACCAAGCTCGATCACGCGATCGGCCACGGCGATCATGTGCGCGTCGTGCTCGACCATCAGCACCAGATTGCCGGCGTCGGCGAGCTTGCGCACCACCTTGGAGAGACGAATCACGTCACAGGGATGCAGGCCCACCGTGGGCTCGTCGAGCACGAACATCGCGCCCGTGAGCGAAGCGCCGAGTGCGGAAGTGAGCGCGACACGCTGGGTCTCGCCACCGCTGAGCGTGTTGCCTGCACGGTCAAGCCCCAGGTAACCAAGCCCGACGTCGTCGAGCGTGGTCAAGCGCGCGGACAGCTCGCGCACCAACAATTCACCGGCCGCATCGCCGCGCACGCGATCGGTAAGGCCATTCACGATCGCCCCAGCCTCACGCGCGCTCAGGCTCAGAAAATCTGCGATCGAGCGCTTGTCGAGCCGCCAGGCCAACGTGGCGGGCTTGAAGCGCGTGCCGTGGCAGGTCTCGCAGGCATCGTAGCGACGATAACGCGATAGTAAGACGCGCACGTGCATCTTATAAGCGCGCGACTCGAGCCACTTGAACCAACCGCGCAGCCCGAACCAACCGTCAGGAAAACCCTGACCATCGCCTTCGAGCAACCATTCGCGCTGCTTGGGCTGAAGCTTCCCTACCGGCACATCGAGCGGAATCTTTTCGGCCTTGGCAAAGCGCTTGAGCTGCCCTCGCTCCCAATCGGTGGACTTACCCTTCCACGCGAGGATTGCACCACCATCGAGGGACCGGCTTGGATCGAGCACCTTATCCCAATCGACGCCCATCACACGGCCAAAGCCGCGGCAGGCATCGCAGGCACCGACCGGACTGTTGAACGAGAACATGCCGGGGGTAGGATCGGAGAAAGTACGGTCGCAGTGGCTGCAGACTAGGCCTGTGGCAACATCGATGCGCTCGCCTGCTTCGTCGATCACACTGGCGCGCCCGAGCCCGCGCTTGAACGCAACTTCGAGCGCTTCAATCAGTCGTGTTTGGTCCGTTGCGCGTGCCGTACAGCGCTCGACCACGACCTCGAAGCTCGCACCAACACTCAGACTGGCTGTCGCCGCTGGCGATTTTTTTGTGCGTTTGCTGGGTACGGCTGCGGCCGGCAATACATCAGTCGGTCGTACGTCATCGAGGTCGCGCACGCTGCCGTCAATCCGGATACGCCGATAGCCGTCTTCGACCAAGCTTTCGCGCACACCCAAGAAGGCATCCGCGTCGGACACGGCTTGGCGATAACAGACG
>JBKJIA010000632.1:0-15006 GCA_046598735.1 Polyangiales bacterium | reverse complement strand
AAATCGAGCAGCTTGGGCAAGATGGTGGCGCCCGTGCGCACGAGAAAGATGTTTTCCGGCTTCATGTCGCGATGCACGACGCCCGCGTCATGGACGGCGCTCAGGCCCTGCAGAATTTCCTCCATCAACCTGAGGAAAGTCGCCACGTTCAAGGGTTCGCCGACGACCATGCGCTCCGAGAGCGGTACGCCCGTTAGCAGTTCCATCACGAGGTACGGTGCGCCGTTGTCTGTGCCAAAATCGCTGATGTAGACGATATTGCGGTGATGGATGGAGGCAGCGATCTGCGCTTCGCGCTGAAAGCGTGCGACCGAGCGTTCGGCGGCAGGCCCACGCGCATCAAGCAGCTTGACCGCCACTTGCGACTTGAGTGCGCGGTGCTCTGCGCGCCACACTGCTCCCATGCCGCCTATCCCAAGTGGATGGATCAGGCGATACTTGTCACCAATTACGTCACCAGCTCGTGCCATCGATGGGTTTACAAGGATACCATGATTGATCGCTCACGCCGCCATCCGCGCGCGCTTTGGACCGTGCTCGCGTTCTGCATGTGCGTCGGCATCGCGTTATGCGTGATCCCTGCGCCCACCGTGTGCGCGCAAGGCACCCAGCAGACCGCGCTCGCGCGCTCGCTTTTCGAGCAAGGCGTGGCCGCGGCCGATGCGGGTCAATGGGCAGATGCTGCCGATCGGTTCGAGCGCGCCTACGGTCTCAAGCCCACGACTGGTATCGCATTCAACTGGGCAAGCGCCTTGATTGAGCTCGGTCGCTTGGTCGAAGCAGGCGAACGGCTGCGCAGCATCTTGCGCGATCCAGCGGTGACGCCAGAGGTTGCCGCGGAGGCGCAGGGCAAGCTCGACTTGATCACGCCGCGCATCGCATCGCTGGTGGTGCACGTGCAGGGGCCCAAAGAAAATGTAAGCGTTGCGGTGGATGGCAACGCACTACCGGAGGTCGCGTGGGGTGCAGGCTCACCCACCGACCCGGGCAGTCATACCATCACGCTCGCCCGTGGTACTGAAACTCTGAACACTGAGGCGATCGTGCTGGCAGATGGCGAGCGGCGTGAGCTTGAGCTTACGGTGCCAGAGCTTGCGCCCGTGCTCGTTGAGACGCCCGTCGTCCCGCCCCCGCCCCCGCCGCCACAGCGCGAGGAGCCCGAGCGTCGGCCTCTCTATAAGAACTGGATGGTGTGGACTGCCGTGGGCGTGGTGGTTGCTGCAGGGGCTGTCACGACGGCGTTGCTGCTATCGAAAGACGATCCAAGCGCGCCTGCGCCCATCAAAGGCGACACCGATCCGGCGGTGATCCGATGGTAAAAAACCTTACTTTATTAATCTTACTGTTCTTGCTGACTAGCTGCAGCGCAGAGAAGCCGCAACGCACGGAGCTCGTGCTCGTTGCCGATACGGACATCGGTCGCCTCGAGAAGGTGGAGTTTTCGATCGAAGGGCCTGGCAAAATGCGCCAAACCGCCGAAGGGCCAACGGGTGCGTCCGCGCCTGGGGCTCGCTCGCTGGGCCTCTTGTACGAGGGCGGAAAGCTCGGCCCGCTTACGCTCAAAGCCACGGGCTTGATTGCGGGCAAGGCGCTTTTGTCGCGCGCAGCGCGCGTGTACTTCGTGAAAGGTCAGACCAAGGTCGTGCCGCTGCATCTGCTGGACGCCTGTATCGATTTTCCGTGCCCGGGCGACGAGCAATGCACCGAGCGCGGTTGCGAGCCATTGGTTGTCGATAGCAACAAGCTTCCTGATTGGGATGGGAGTGCACCCATGCTTCCGCGCACTGACGCGGGCGCTTCGAGTGACTCCGACGCGAACATGAGCACGCCAGAGGCCGGCGTGTTGACGGATACGGGCGTACCGGCAACTGACGCGGGGAGCGACGCAGGTCCGCCTTTGCCGGACGGCGGCATCGGGAGCTGCGACGGCGTTACGACTAACCTGGGCACCGACCCTCAGCACTGCGGCAGCTGTAACGAAGTCTGCGCTGTGCCAGGGCCAGATCTGCACCTGGAAAACCCGTGCGTGAACGGTAAGTGCACGCGGCGTTGCCTTCCGCACTTTGGCAACTGCGACAGTGACTTGACGACGGGCTGCGAGACCCCGCTCACGGACCAAAAGTGCGGCCCGGCCTGTACTGCCTGCGTCGGTAATAGATACTGCGACGCGAACGACGTTTGCACCAAAAGGCCGCAGTGAGCTTGCATATACGTGGCCGTGGACTGTTCGCTTTTGCGCTAGCTCTCTTACTATTAGGTTGCCATGCTCATTCGCCCAAGCCGGCGACTGGCGTAGGCGCTTCGTCTGCACACAGTAAGGTCGATCGTAAAGCTCCCGCGGGGCTCTTTCTCTACATGGTCAGCAAGGGCGAGAAGCGCTCGTACTTGATGGGCACGATGCATGTGGGCTTTGGCTTCGATGAAGTGCTCACGCCTGAGGCGCGCACCTACTTCGAGGGCGCCGGCGCGGTGATGATGGAAGCGGACGTGACCCACGCGGACCCACAACAGATGATGCAGGCCGCCCTGCTCGCGCCCGGTCAATCGCTGCAAGCGATGATGGGTGAGCCGTCGTGGGCCAAGCTCGTGGCGCGCGTGGGCCATACCATTCCACCGCCCGTGCTCGACAAGCTCAAGCCCTGGATGCCCGCCGTCATGCTCGGGCTCGACGACATGCAGCGCGCGCTGCACGCAGTGCGACCGGACGCAGCCGATCATGTGATGGATGTGGAGCTGATGGAATCGGCGCAAAAGGCCGGCAAAAAGCTGCTGTTTCTTGAGACCGTCGCAGAGCAGCTCGCGGTGTTTACGGCCATTCCAGAGGCGGAGCAGTTGGCCGAGCTCAAGCGTTCGCTATCGGAAGAAAACCAAGCGCTCGGCCGCGAGATGATCGAAGCGTACGCACGCGGCGACGAAGCAGCACTGACGGCCTCGCTCTTCGATGCCGAGCAAATGCAGGCCGCGCCCGGCTTTTACGATGCGGTGTTGTTTCAGCGCAATGCGCGCTGGTTGCCCGTGATCGAGCGCCAGCTTCGGGCGGGCCGCGTGTTCGTGGCGGTGGGTGCCGCGCACTTGTTCGGCGAGCGCGGAATATTGGCCGAGCTCAAGCAACGCGGTTACACCGTGACGCGCGTGGGAGGCTAAGTCCGGCTAAGCCTCGGCTAAGCTACCTTACCATTACGCGGGCACAGATTAGCCGCGCACGCGTGCAGATTCCGCGTGCCCATCCAAGCCTTCCGCTTCGGCGAGTAGCTCGATGGCTTCACGCGCGGCACGCGGAAAGCCGTTGCGATAGCGAATGGTACCGACGCGCTTCAAGAACGTATACGGACTCAGGCCGCTCGTGAAGCGCGCGGTGGTGCCCGTCGGCAAGCAGTGACTGGGACCTGCCCAATAATCGCCGGCCGCCATGGGTGTCGCGTCGCCGAGCAAAATCTCGCCGGCATGTTTTACCTTGGGCAGGAGCGCATCTGGATCTCGCACGCACAGGCTCACATGCTCGCTGGCGATGCGATTGGCGACTTCGCACGCTTGGTCTGCATCGCGTACGAGCACGGCGCATGAGTCTTCGCGCAGGGCGTTCTTGAGCGCAGCGGCGCGCTTGCGCAACGGTAGCTGACGTTCAATTTCGTCAATTACACTGACGATCACGCTGCTTGACCATGAAACCAAGAAGCACTTGCCCGGGTCGTGCTCGGCTTGAGCGATCAGATCCGCCGCCACGCGCTTTGGGTCGGCACTCTCATCTGCAATAGTAAGGATTTCGCTGGGACCGTAGAAGCCATCGGTGCCGATCACGCCGCTGAGCTGCGCTTTGGCAAGCTGGACGAAGGTGTTGCCGGGCCCGACGATCATGTCCACTGGCTTGACGGTCTCGGTGCCAAAGGCGAGAGCCGCCATCGCTTGCGCGCCGCCGATCCGATACACGCGCGAGATGCCGGCGAGCTTGCAGGCCGCGAGCACGAGCTTTCCGACATCGCTGCCAGGCTCATCGCCAGTGCGCGTGGGCGGCGGCGTGACCACCGAGATGCGATCGGCTGGCACACCTGCCACGAGCGCCGGCACAGCCAGCATCACCACGCTGGATGGGTAAGCAGCTTTACCACCGGGTACCGCGAGCCCTACGCTGTCGACCGGCGTAAAGCGCAAACCCATTTCTGCGCCACCGTGTTGCACAGGCTCAGGGGCCACGGGCATTAGATGCGATTGATACACGCGTACGTTGTCGATCATGCCTTCAATGGCGTCGCGCAACGCGGGCGCGAGCGACTGCGCCGCATCATCAAGCTCGGCTTGTGTAACTTGAATGCGCTCACGTGCGAAGGCCGGGTCAGTCCACTTACGCATGTAACGTGTGACCGCCTCGTCACCTTGACTGCGCACATCTTCGATGATCGCCGAGACAATGCGCGCGCCTTCCGTGTCGTGCCCCACGGGCGGCCGCAAGCGTTCGATCTGAGCCGCGAGAGCGTTACGACCTTCTACGGCGGACAGGTCCAATATCGGTAGCAAGCGCGTGCTCATACAGCCTTCACCCTCTTCTGTGGGCGATTCTAGCGCAGTGGGTCTTGTCGTCACGGGCAGGCTGGTTAGGTTCGCCCGATGGAAAGAACACAACTCCCGGTTTTGGCTCTACGCGACAGTGTCGTGTTTCCGGGGCTTACGATCCCGCTGGGAGTCGGCCGCCCGCAATCGATCAAGGCACTGGAAGCGGCGCGTAAAAATGGTGGCCTCATCTTTGCGGTCACGCAGCGCGAGAATGTGGACCTGCCTAGCTTTGAGCAACTGCATACGATTGGTACGATCGCCCGCATCGTGCGCGTCACGCCTGGACCGTCAGGTTTGAACATCCTGCTCACGGGCGAAAAGCGCGGCACTGCCATACAGTTTCGGGAAACCCATGGCTATTCCGAAGCCACCGTGGTCGCGGTCGACGAGATGCAGCCGCTCGATCTCGAAGATGCGGCCTTCGTCGGCCTGTCCAAAGAACTACGCGAGCGCGCTTTCGAGCTCGGCATTATTCGCGGTGTGCCCGAGCAGGCGTTGCGCGAGTCATTGGACTCCGTGCGCGAGCCGGGACCGTTTGCCGATCGCGTCGCGGGTTACATGGAGCTGCCGTCCAAAGACAAGCAGATCCTGCTCGAGACCTTGGGCGTCGAAGAGCGCATGCGCCGGCTGCTCATCTATGTGCAGCGTCAAATCGGCGTGGTGAAAGCGCAGCAGGAGATTCAAGGCAAGGTACAAGAGAAGCTGGGCGAGCGTCAGCGCGAGGTCTATCTGCGCGAGCAGATGAAGGCGATCAAGAAGGAGCTCGGCGATGACGACAGCGATGGTGAGCGCGAGGACCTGAAAGAGCGCATCGCAGCGCTAGGTTTGCCCGAAAAGGTGAAGAAGGAAGTCGACCGCGAGCTTTCGCGACTCGAGCGCATCGGCAACGAAGGCATGGAAGCCCAAGTCATCCGCACCTATCTCGAATGGGTCGCCGAGCTGCCGTGGAACAAGCGCACCGAGGACAAGATCGACCTGACGCGCGCCAAGGAAGTGCTGGAGGCTGATCACTACGGTTTGCCCGATGTGAAAGATCGCGTGCTCGAATTTCTCGCCGTGCGCAAGTTGGCAGCGGAGAGTGCCGCGCAAGAAGCGCTCGAGCAGGCCGAGAAGAACAAAGGTAAGGAGCCCAAGGAAGGCGACGAACCCGAGGTCAAGAGCAGCAAGGCTGCGGCTGTGGCCAAGGGCCCGATCTTACTGTTTGTGGGCCCGCCCGGCGTGGGTAAGACCTCGATTGCAGAATCGATCGCGCGCTCACTGGGGCGTGAGTACGTACGCATCGCGCTCGGCGGCGTGCGCGACGAAGCGGACATCCGTGGCCATCGCCGCACCTACGTGGGCTCCATGCCTGGTCGCATCATGCAAGGCCTGCGTCAGGCGGGTACCAAGAACCCGGTGTTCTTGCTCGACGAAGTGGACAAGCTCGGTGCGTCTTACCAGGGCGATCCGTCGGCGGCCCTGCTCGAGGTCTTGGACCCTGCGCAAAACCATACCTTTACCGATCACTACCTGAACTTGCCGTTCGATCTGAGCGAGGTCTTGTTCATCGCCACGGCCAACTTCCCGCAGAACATTCCAGGCCCGCTGATGGATCGCATGGAGCTCGTGGAATTCTCTGGTTATACGGAGAAGGAGAAGGTCGCGATCGCCAAGAACTATCTTGTGCCTAAGAAGCTCGAAGAAACCGGCATGAAGCACAAGGGTCTTACCTTGTCTGACGATGCCATCGGCCTGGTGGTGCGCGAGTACACCCGTGAAAGCGGGGTGCGCCAGCTATCGCGTGAGATCGAGCGCGTCGCACGCAAGCTTGCGCGCAGCGTCGCAACCGGCGAAACCACGCCGGCCGAAGTCACGCCTGATCTGGTCAAAGAGCTGCTCGGACGACCGCGTGTGCGCCCTGAGCGCGCAGCTGAGCTGGACACGGTGGGCGTATCCACGGGCATGTATTACTCGCCCGCGGGCGGTGACATCATGTTCGTCGAAGCGTCGGTGCGGCCGGTCGGCGTGCGCAATGGCGATGAGAAAACGCCGAGCCCGGCCTCGTTGATCCTGACCGGTCAGCTGGGTGACGTCATGAAGGAGTCGGCGCGCGCGGCGCTCACTTACTCGCTACGCTACGCCACCGAACGCGGTGCGTTGCTTGCGGCAACGCCGGTTGAAGTGCACATCCACGTGCCGGCCGGTGCCATCCCCAAGGATGGTCCGTCGGCAGGAACGGCGATGGCCACTGCGCTGATTTCGGCGCTCACCGGCCAACCCGTACGGCGCGGCGTCGCCATGACCGGAGAGATCACGCTGCGCGGACGTGTCCTACCGATCGGCGGCGTCAAAGAGAAGGTGCTCGGTGCCCATCGCGCGGGAATCACAGACGTGATCTTGCCGAAAGACAATGAGCTTGACCTTGTAGATGTACCAGACGAAGCGAAAGCAACCTTACGCTTTCATTTTGCGGAAACGCTCGATGACGTGCTGCGCGTCGCGCTGGTCGAGCGTGAAGAGGCCACGTTATCGTCTGTTGTGCACTGAGCATTACCAAGTCACGGTCAACAGCAGCGCCTTACCCTGAGGCAACCTCACCCGCACTTGGCCAAGCTTACTGTCGTAGCTGCTCTTGGGCGCATCGACTGCTTCGCCCTCGACAGTAAGGGTTACGTCGTAGCCCGCGTCGCAAAAGCGCTTGGCGCAGCTGATCACGAGCTCGCCGCCCGCTTTCGCATCGAGCCCAAGCGTCAGCACGCGCGCGCTCATGTCCACGCTCGTGCTGGTGGGCAGGCCCGGAATGCGCTCGGCATAGGGCTCGAGCATAGAGGTCGTGTGGTCGAGCTCTTCGCCCGCTTCGCCCAACATCGACAGGTCATACTCTTTCGTGGAATCGTAAGACCAGCGCGCGTAGCCCACGAAATCCGGGCCCCAGATCGCATTCAAATCCCGATAAAACTGGGCGATATTCGGCGATTCTGCACCGCCACCAAACTCGCCTATCCACAACGGCACCTGGTCTCGCGTCGCATCTTCCATGTGTCGCGCGTGCAAAGCTTGAAGGTCGGGCACGATCGAAACGTAAGGGCTGTTGTTGCCGAACACTTTGGGTGGATAGTAATGGGGCGCGTACACCATGTTCGGATAGTCAGGCTTGGGGATCGATTGATCCTGGATGCTGCCAGACAACGTACCGGGCTCGTAAAACACCCGTAAATAGGGCACCGCCGCGCGCAGCTTTGGAATCACACGCTTGTAGAACGGAGTGAGCGCATCGCTTGGCTCATTGACAGCGCTCGACATCCAAGGCTCGGTGAACAAGTCCACACCCACTACAGCCGGGTGCTTACCGAGCTGCTCGGCTACGTGCTTCCACATATCGCCGAACGTGTCTTGGATCTTGGCTTCGTTGGCCCAGAACGCGTTGAACTGACACTGCACCGGCTCGGCAAAGTAGTTGCTGAACCACGGCGTTCGATCGTCAAACGGCGGGCAGTCGGCTTTGCGCGCCCATGCGGGCACGCCGTCGCCCTCGTTCAAGTCCGTGGCTTCGAAGCCGAACAGATCTTGATGCATGTCGAGCACCACGTGGATGTCGCCCGCGTAGGCCCAGTCGAGGATGTCGCCAATGCGCGCAAGATACGCATCATCGTACTTACCGCGCGCAGGCTCCACGTAGCGCCAGAACATAGTCAGACGAATCACGTTGAGCCCAAAGTCTTCGCGCAGGCGCAGTACGGCAGCCTTGTCCACCCATGGTAAGCCGTCGCGGCTGCGCTTGGCGGTATGCGCCACGTTGACGCCGCGTAAGATCAGGGCGCGGCCTTGGGCATCGCGAATGAACGTGTCGTCGAGCACGGGTTCAGGCCCTGCATCGCGTCCGGCATCATTCGCAGATCCGCACGCAGATCCGCACGCATCGCGCTCGTCTTTGGTCTTACTGTCTTCACTGCATGCGCTGCAAAACATCAAAAGCAGCGCGACTAGCATGTGCAAGCGTCGCGTCATGCTGCAGAACTATCACGCTCGCGCATCGTCCGTCGAGGTTGCAAGCCGTTCGGTGTTGCCGTTCGCTCTAGCCCGGCGTCTTGGGCGCATCGGCCCCGGGCTTGCGCCGACGCCTGCGCCTTCGCCGCTTTTGCGCGCCTTCTGCGCCTGCCATGCCCGTGCCTACACCCGCATTCGCGTCGCCATGGGCGGGCAAGGGTTGTGCGGCGCGAGCCGGGGCAGCGTCGCGCTCAGAGCCGCGCTGATTCGGATGATTCGTGCCACGCGACTCCTGTCCATGTTGGCTCGCCGGTCTAGGTCGAGTGTCTTGCACCGGTTGCGCGCGATTGTTCTGGTGGCGCACATTGCCATCGCGTGGTCGCGCTTCTTGCGGCGTGTTGCCGCGCTGGCCTGCGTGCGCTGCGTGTCCTGGTGCACGCCGAGCTTGCGGCGTCATCACCACCTCCACACGTCGCGGTGCGGGCGCGGGCTCTTGGTGACTGCGTGTTTGCGTGCGTTGTGGCGCTGCAAATGCGGGCGTATCGCCCTGTCGGCCATGACCTTCATGCACGCTGCCATCGCGGGGTGCGGCTGGTACGCCGCGCATTTTTCCGCCCAAAGCTTGGCGGCGTTTGCGCTCGTCGTAGTCCGCGTCGCCGATCAAAGCGAGCACGGCCTGAGTGTTTGCCTTCTGCTCGGAGGGCCGATGTCGTCCAGTGAGCTTGGCATCGGGCGCAAGCTCACTGCGTTCGTACAGCTGCCACATTTCTTGGGCATAAGGCAGCGGGCGATAGTCAGGTACGAAGCGCGCCATGAAGCGATGCAGATTGTCGACGTCGCGCAACAGCAGCTTGCGCGCGTTCTGATTGCTCGAGGCATCGACCGCTTGCGGAAAGTCGATGATCACCGGACCGTCGGTGCCCACGAGCACGTTGAAATCCGAGAGATCGCCATGAACCACGCCCGCGCTCAGCATGCGCACGACTTCGGATAACAGGCGCTCGAAGATGACTTTGGCTTCGTCGGGCTCCAGCGTCAGATCGCCCAGCCGCGGTGCAGGATTGCCGTCCGCGTCCGTGATCATCTCCATCACCAGCACGCTGTCGATGAAATGGTAAGGTACGGGCACGCGCACGCCCGCATCGCGCAGCCGATAGATCATCTCCACTTCGGTAGCGCGCCAGGCGGCTTCGATTTGCGCGCGTCCGTGCCGCGAATTCTTGCCCATCGCACGTTGGTCGCGCGTGTTGCGCACCTTGCGACCTTCGGTGTAGTCCGCGCGGTTTTTGAACGTGCGGTCCTGCGCTTCTTTGTAAACTTTGGCTACGCGCTGCGCGCCCGCCGAGATCACGAGGTAAATCTGCGCTTCTTTGCCGCTCATCAGCGGGCGCAACACTTCCTCGATGATGCCGTACTCGGCCAAAGAGGCCAGGCTGTCAGGAATCCGCATGCCGCGCTATCTCCGTGGGCAAGCTTAGTTAAGTGAGGGCGCGTCTCATAGCGCGAAGCTGCGATCGACACCCGCCGACACCCACGCCTTGGGGCAACTTTGTGGTGTGCGGCGGTCTTGCTAGGAAGCAGGCTCATCCGCCAGGACCCTGATCTGCGGTCTAATTGCCGCAAATCTGCTTGCGATGCGCCCTAGGGCGCGGCGGCCGGGCGGCTAAGTTCGGTTGGTACGGCCAATGCTTGTAAGCCTGCTCTCAACCACAAGGAGCACAGCATGATCAACGCAAGTCAGATCAAGCCGCACATGGCAGTCGTCTGTTCGAACGATGGGCAGTTCGCCGAAGTCGATCACATGCAAGGTAAAGACACCATCAAGCTCGCCCGCGACAAGAAAGGACAGCACCACTACATCCCGCTAGCCTGGGTGAAGACGGTAGACGACAAGGTTCACGTCGATCGTCCCGGCGATCAGGCCATGAAGGAATGGTCGACCGAGCCGCCGGAGGCTTAGCCCCGAAGCCATGTTTTGTCAGAGTGCCCGTGCCGTGAACTCAGCCCGGCGCGCGCCGCGAATCCAGCCCGGCGTGTGCGGTGAACCCAGCACAAATAAAAACGGCCCCTGCCCGAATGGCAGGAGCCGTTTTTTCGTGTCTTGTCAGCCGTGATCAGCCGTCGTAGCCGAGCTCTTTGAGTCTGGCTTCGAAGGCGGCTTCCTCTGCCGACTGTTGAGCACCGTTGAGCGTGCCGTCGACAATGTCTGAGTGGTCGGGCGTGAAATAGTCGCTGGTCCATTCATCGCCGGGCGTGGAGTTCACGGTCACCATCGAATCACGGGCGGCTTTGATTTCGAGAAGGGCTTTCGCCAGCAGCTCACGGGCGCCCTTCGCCCCGTTTCCGATGCTAAAGGCAGCCTTCAAGTGCTTTCGAGCAACCTCGATACGCACGGCCTCCAAGTCGTGAAGGTTGCCCTCCGTAAGAACTTGGAAAGCGTCCTCGAGCTCGGTATCTGCGAAAGCAATACGCGCATCGCCGGGCTTCGAGTTCGGCTTGGCCCACGCTTGCGCGATGGCGAGTGCGGCTTGGTTCAGGTTCTGCACCACGTTGAGCACGCGCATGTAGGCCGCGATCGCAGCGATTTCAGTCGCGTCGAGGTCGTTGGCCGGCATGTCGCTCTGGAAGTTCGGCTGCTTGCCGCCGCGCGCGTTGTTGAACTCGGGCGAGGTGTAGTGGGCGATCGCGTCTTCGAGCGTGGCAGCCGAGTGATCGTGGAAGAACGGCGCCGCGTCCACGGCTTCGATCAGCGGCGGTGTCGAGAACGTGCCGTCACCAAAGCCCGCGAGCTGGGGATCCGCAGGGTTCAGGTCCGCTGCGCAGTTGCGCTCGAAAGGAGCGCTTTGCACGGGGATTGCGCAAGTCTTGCAGCCGGCCGGTTGGCCCACGCAGCTCGTCTTGCAACCCTGACAGGTGGGGCTCGGATTGCCTTCGTAGCAACCATAGCCGCCGGTCGCGAGGATCTGAGGGTTCGTCATGCCGACTTCGCACAGGCTCAGCACCTGAGGTTGCCAGTTGGCGTTCGCTCCACAGGTGCCGAAGGGCGAGCCAGGAGCGCCGTTGCAGCGCTGTGCACCGAAGCAGTTGGCGGCTGCGCCAGGCGTGCCGTTCAGGAACGGATTGCAAGCATCGCCTGCCGCGCCGGGGATACCCGGAGGCATCTTGCCGCGGGCGCTGACGCGCGCGTAATCGGCCCACACCGGCGTGGGCTCCGTCATCACGCGATTGGCGACGCGCGCGACGTGGGCGGGATTGCTCGCGTTGTACTTGGTCTTGGCCGCTTCGGTGCCAAGGCAGTAGCCATCGACAGGGTTGCCGGGCTGACGGAAGCAGAACTGACGTCCGCCATCCTTGCAGGAGCTGTTGTCGGTGCACTTGCAGCCCGCGACGCTGGTGCAACGTCCGGCTACGCAGGTGGAGTCGACGCCAAACTGAGGCGCGTCGAAGGCATTGCAGTCCGTATTGGCCGAGCAGAACGCGGTGCCAGAGGTCGCGCCCCATTCGGCATTGTCGAACAGCTTCTCGCACGCAGCTTCGCTCGGCATGCCCGCGGTAATGACGGGTAGTGCGACCGATTGCGCGGCCGTGTCACAGAGTGAGCCCTCTGCGAAGTACCAGTTGATCGATCCGAACGGCATGAACTGGAGTTGGAAGGGGTCCTTGCCGGGCAAGGGTCGGTTGCCTTCGTTGAAGTCGCCGTTTTTACTCCACGCGTTGCAGGGCGGTTGCATGGGTCCGCCGCAATTCGCGGTGCACGAAAACACGGACGGGCTCGGGCAGAAGCGATCCTTCTTGGGCTCCACCGGACCGGTCGCACAAGGCGCGTTGGTCGTGTGCGGTGTCCAGCTGATCGGGAACGTGCAGAACGACTGGAACTCGGCCGCCGAAAGCTTGCCCAGGCCACAATCGAGCGGACGCTTCTCGCCGTATTGCGCGGTGATGGCGTCGGCCGCCGCGTGAGTGCGATTCTGCGTGCCGATGTCGAAGTTCAGGTTGATGAACGTCTTCACGTTCGGCACCGGATTGAGATCGGTGTTGGCGCCCGCGTTGTTGTGGCAACCGACGCAGCCTGCGCCGTCTGCAATGGCAGGCTTGTCGATGCCGCATGGATTCCCGTGCACGTCGTTGTTGCACGCGCAGTGCGCTACGCCGCTTTCATCTTTGCAGCCGCCCGGGAAGTTCGTGTACAGATCAAAGCCGAGCTTGGCCTTGGCATCGGCGAACACGATCTTACTCGTGTCGATGTCCTTGCGACGACCGATTGCCAATTGGAATGCGAGCAATGCATCGGCTTCTTCTTGCGTGGGCAAGCGGAAGTCCACGCCAGGTACGCGCGCCAAGGTCTTGGTGGCGTGTTGCACGACTGCGCCTTCTGCGAAGTTGAGCAGCGAGCCGTCGTGAGGCGCGCCGTCGCCGCCCCAGCCGGTGCTTTCGAGCAGCACGAGACCTTCACGGAACTTCACGCGCGAAAACGGACCGATGCGGATCGGCTTGTTGC
The DNA here is from genome assembly GCA_046598735.1 of Polyangiales bacterium. GTDB lineage: Bacteria > Myxococcota_A > Polyangia > Polyangiales > DASUME01 > DASUME01. The sequence continues at coordinate 1,994 of JBKJIA010000632.1, read as the reverse complement.
GCAAATCGATGGGCCCGATGTTGGGCGGATTGCCGCAGCCAGGTGTGGGCTGGGGTGCACGCGCGCAGTTACCCGCTTTGACGTTGATGCTGGCCGCAAGGCTCTTGATGTGCGGCACCGAGCGCAAACGCGCCGGCTTGTCTTGTCCATCCACGTTGGCACGAATGAGACCGAGCTCGCGCAACATGTGGTTGGATTCCAGCTCTGCTAGCGCCGGCACGCGTTCCGCCACGAACAGCGGGTCGGTCGCGGGCAAGGTCGCAATGAACGCCTTGTCGATGGTGAAGTTGTTCTCGATGCGGTGGCAGGTATTGCAAGTACGACCGTTGCCACCGAACGTCTCGTCGCGAAAGAGCTGGAAGCCCTCGGCTACGAGCGCATCGAAGTCATTTACTGCGGGGACGTACAAGTCCGTGTTGATGAAGCCGCGCGGATCGAGACCGAGCTCCTCACGAATGCGCTCATCCGTGTACACACGATTGAACAGCGACACCGCGCCGAACAGCACGCCGCCTTCGATGGGCGAGCGATCCTTTTCGGTCACGACCACGAGGTCCACGTGAAAGCGCGACAGCATGCTGGCGTCGAACGTGAGCTCGCCGGCGTGTTGCTCGGTGTCTTCCAGCAGTGCATCGAGCGACCCGATGCGGACCATGTTGTCGCCGGCATCGGGAAGAGAGTGACCCCCTACTTGGTTGTCCACGAACCACACGTCACCGCTCTCGGGCAGACCGTCGGTCTGCAGCGTGACCTTACCATTCACCAGATCCAGATTCGCGATACCCTCAGCGTCAGTCTCGATGCTGGATACGATCGAACGGCCAAGTCGAAGCGTAAGGTTCCGGTCACCACCGTTGGCTAAGTGGGCGGCGCGCCAGTCCGAGTAAAGGGCTTTCAGCTCGTTGGGGTTGGCGGCTGGATCGGCACTCGAGGTGTCAGCGATATAGTCGTCGGAGGAAGCATCGGAGGACTGCGCCGGATCGACTTCGGCTGCGCAACCCGCACCGAGCCCACCCACTGCGGCCGCCCAGAGCAGGACGGATCTGCGTTTCATCGGGGAGAGGTTCATAGGCTACGTCATCTAACGGATCTTCATCACCACTACAATCGTGTTTGTACCGTTCGGGAGGGTTTCGCGGAGTTTTGCGAACCAAGTCACCGAACCCCCCGATCTCGCATCGGTGTAACCGTGCGCCAGCTCACGGCGTCAAGTAATCTTGCAGGGGGCCATCTTCGATATTGCTCATCTTTTTCTATTTCATGGCTCAAGGTACGCTTCCGCTCGGTACGGGATTCGGGATGAACCTCGTGATGAATTCCGATTGAAATCACTGTTTGATGAACAGCGTTATCAAGAATAGATGACGGTCGAGCGGACCGCGAAATCGTGTCTGAAAGTGCGCGCGCGCCCATGAAAATCCCCAGCAGAGTCGCGCAGCTGACTCCTTCCAGTGTTGAGTTATGAGCAACAGCTCAAGATTATGTGAGCGCCCGGCAAGGGACGGCACAGTGCGTGAACTCTCGGTCCGTTATGGGGACATTCACTGCCAGTAAACGGGCCAGCATCAGTTGCTTAGGCTTGCGAATAGGTCAGCGACCCGTCGCGTTTGCGGGAGGCCGCCAGTCCTCGCGCAATGCGCCCCAACGGGAGCGTGCGGAAGAGCGTGCGGTCAGCCGTCGCGCAGGCTCGTCAACGCCTCGCGCACGGGGGCGACCAGGGGCGGAGTTATGGCTGCCTGCAGACAGCGCTCGCACAGGCGGTTCACGAGCTCCCGGTCTTGGCTCCAGCGCGCGACATGCTTGGCCAAATCAAGCGGCGGCTTTTTCCAGCTGCGAAAGCAGGAGTGCAGCGCATCGGGCAAGGCACCGCGCTCCAGGGCCGTGAATACGGCGAACGGCAGTTGACTGCCGAGGGGCGGCTGACCTGAGCTATCGGCCTCCGTCAGATCGAGCACGGACAGCACCAGGTCATCGAGCAGACCGAGTGCTTCCGG
>JBKJIA010000320.1:0-9292 GCA_046598735.1 Polyangiales bacterium | reverse complement strand
AGCCGATCGCAGCTTGCCCCTCTTGATCGACCGCATCAACGTGCCCGTCTACCACACCGGCGCGTTCCAGGACGAGCAGACCGGCCCTCAATTCGCGGACATGCTCGATCGCTACCAGAGCACCGACACGCGCAAGGTCATCCTCTACAACGGCCGCCACCCCGATGGCTATAGCCCCCTGGTGCTGACGCGCTGGTGGGAGTTTCTCGAGCTGTTCGTTGCGCGCCGCGTGCCGCGTATGAAAGCGATCGTACGCAGTGCCGCCGGGCCGATGCTGTCGCAGCGGTTCGGTGCGTCTGGCCTCAGCTTCGAGCCGGATAGGTTCGCCGACGTGGCGGACGACGACTACGCACAGGCCCTGAAACAATGGCGCACCGAGCCACCCGTGCGTGTCATCTTCGAAAGTGGCGCTGGCGGCATGCAGACCGGCGCTCCGGTCGGGCGCTACGAAGCGACCTTCGCGCAGTGGCCTCCCACGAACGCCCAACGCCGCGTGTTTTATCTCGCCAGCGGGGGCACGCTGAAAAGCGAGGTCGCCGCGAGCGCGAGCGCCGCCAGCTTTCGCCCCGACCCCGACTCCGGTACGCGCACGTTCTTCGGCCCTGCGGGCTACCAGCTGCTCGCGCCGCTGTGGGACATCGACTGGAGTCAGTTCCCCGACGGCGACGTCTTGTCCTACCTTACCGAGCCCTTCACCGCTGACACGGTCATCGCCGGGCCAGGCCACGTGGAGCTATTCGTGAAGAGCAGCGCCGCAGAGGCGCAGGTGCAGGTCAGCCTCAGCGAGGTGCGACCTGACGGCCAGGAGTACCTGGTGCAGAGCGGTTGGCTTGACCTCGGTCACCGCAAACTCGACGCGTCACGGGGCGACACATTTCGCGTCTACCATACCTATCGACGTGAGGACTACGCGCCCATGCCCGTCGACACCTACGAGCGGGCCTTGGTTGCCATACCCTCACTGGGCCACGCCTTCCGCGCAGGCTCGCAACTGCGCCTGACCATCAGCAGTCCGGGACGCAACTCTGGCCTGTGGCAGTTCGAGGCACCCGTCTACGACAGCCCGCCCGTACTGACCGTCTCCGAAGGAGGGGACCAGGCCTCCGCACTGGTCTTGCCCGTGGTTACGGGTATTGACGTGGCCCAGGGCTATCCACCCTGTCCGGCGCTGCGAGGTCAGCCTTGCCGCGCGTATGTGCCCGTGACGAATGCGAGCGCATCTCCCTGAGCTGCACGATCAGGAACGGCCCAAGCGCCCTGCGAGCAGGAGTTCCGCGTCATCCCGCAGAAATGCGGTCAACACGGTCTTTTGAGCGATCGGCGTTGCAGCAAAAGCGCCCCGCGCGCAGCGTGCGGCCTGCTCGTCGGTGATGGCGTCCGTTCCGCAGTACGTGCCCGCCCAGTGCTGCTGTGCAGCTTCCGTGAAGCTTGATTCGAGCGTCTTGAGTCGATCCGAAAACCACTCTTCGTGCGACATCAAGCGCGCTCGCGTCGGTGCAACTGCGGCCGGCACGAAGGTGACGTTGTGCTCGTCGTCTTTGGCGCTGCGCTGCCCCTGGACTTTCATTACGAGGGGAGGTGCGGAGCTCGAGAGGGTGAGTGCGATCTCCCAGGCAGCGCTGTATTCACCCCGATGCTCGATGGCCTCGTAGTTGAAGATGCGTGGTTCCTCGCGATAACGCGTCACCATACGGTATTGCGTGCGGTACTTGGTGACCATGCGCGACTTCTGCACCGAGCGGTATTGGGTCTGCGGCGATGAGCGCGAGCAAGTGCGCGACGTGGTGCCATAACCACAAGAATAAGATTCTTGACGATAGGTCGTATAAGATTCCTGCGCCGAATAGTATTCCGTGGCCGAATAGGGCTGTTGGTAAGACTCTTGCGCTTGGTAAGGCACCCTCTCGATCCAATGTGCAGCGCGGGGTTGCTTATGTTGCGAGTACGCCACGTCGTGAACTCCGCTGATACTCACCGATGCCATCGCTTGGGCGTTCTGGTGAAACCAACTGGAGGCGATGAGCAGCTTTTCGAGGCGTTGCTCGAGCTGCTTGCGCTGCTCAGGGCTGGTGGGGGCCAGGGTGTCGGCTTGAATCTTGAGCAGGCCGACTTGATCCGGCGCCGGCGGCACGGCGGGCGGTTCTGCAGAAAAGACGCGGCAGTACGCTGCGACCCAGTGGGTAAGGTGCGCGCTGCCCTCGGGTAGCTTGCCCTTGAGCTCCGCGCAGCGCGCGTCGCCCGCAGAGTTGACCTCGTCTGTCAGCGCTTGAAAGCGCGATTCGAGGCCCGCGGCGATGAACAACCCGCGTGACTGTTCCGTGGCTGCGTGTGCCGCCAGGGGCTTTTGAGCAGCGAGCTCTGCCCGGACGCCGCCGCTGACAGTTTGCACGGCCCAAGTAGCAAGCTCATCGACCTGCGCGTGGACATCCGTGCTGAGTCGCGAGGCGTCTGCTGCGCTGAACCATTTCTTACGCGCTTCTACGCTGGCGCGCGCCATGCGCAGTGCGGCTTGCTGCTTGCCGGCGCGGCGCAGGCTACTTGCGTGCAGTCCGATCTCCTCCACGGCCTTGGCGCGCGCCGCCCAGCGCTTGTCGCGCAATGTGGCGTTGTCAGGCTTCTCCCGCACCGCGCTGTCGTAGAGCTCGGCAGCGCTGATGTAGTCTCCGCGTTCAAACGCGCTGTCTGCACGCTTTTGCGCGACGGTGGCGCACGCGGTCAGCGCGACGGCTAGCGCAAGCGCTGCGATGCTTCGATTCATGACAGACCTCATGGTGTCGTGGGGAGCGACTAATATAGCCGGCAGCCGACGTAAGGTAAGGGTGAAGCGAAACGACCTCACCTTGCTAATGTGATACAAGGTGGGTCGCGTGTTGAAATCCTTCCCTCAAGCTCGCTTCATCCCTGCAACCCTCGCGCTCCTCGTGATGCTTGCTTCGCTCGCGCCCCGTGTCGGGAGCGCGCAGGCGAGGAGCACGTCAGCGAAGAGTGAGGTATCGGACATTGTGATGCTGGTCGATGGTGGTTTCGTGCGCGGAACCTTGGTGGAGCACGCACCTGGCCAGTACGCCGTGTTGCTTACGCTTGGTGGTCAGCTGCGGCGTTTCGAGGCTGCGGAGTTTCGCTATGCAGGGCCCGCCGCGGGAGCGCCGCAGACCGCAACCAGCGACCCGGCCGCTAGCGTTCCTGCGTCGAGTACAGACCGTCAGGTTGCTGCGCCCGCAGCGAGAGTCGAGCCGCCACGGGACACCACTGACAGCGTCGAAGTGCACTTTCAGGCGACGCGTCCCATCGAGGTGTTCGAGCGCAATGGCATCTCCACCACGACTTCGGGCGTCGGTACGGGCGAATCTTACGCTCCGTTGTGTACGGCACCGTGCGTCATGAGTATCCGGCCGGGCACTGTGACACTTGGCCTGGCAGAGGTCGGAGGGCGTCCGCTGCGTGCGGGCTCGCTAATGCTGCGACAGGGATCGATGATCGAGGCGAGCTACCAATCGCGTTTCGGCCTACGGGTCGGCGGTTTCATCGTGTCACTCGGCATGGTAGGCGCGGGCCTCGCGCTCATGCTCACTAGCATCGACGATGACGGCGGTCTGGGTGGTGGCTTCGTCGGGGGCGCGGTGCTCGGCGGTCTGGGCACGCTCGGCATGCTCATCCTGCCCCGCATTCCTGACTCTGCAGAAGTGCACGCACGCCGTTAGCAACGCTGTACCGTGTGGCGGGTCATCATTACTTTTGGGCATCCAGCCAGTGAAGATCGACGTGTGGTTCACCTCCCACGCGGCGCGCACATATTTACGGGGTTTTCCGCTCGCAATCGCGCGATTGACCCCTCGTATGAAACGTGTTCTAGTCGGCTCCGTTGCGGTTGGTGAACAAGAACCTACCGGGGAGAGCTCGCGATGACAGACATGAAAGTAGCGCTCATCACAGGTGCCGGCAGCGGCATGGGTCAGGTCGCAGCCAAGCGCTTGGTTGCGCGCGGTGTGAAAGTCGTGGGCATGGATCTCAATGCTCAGGGTCTCGAAGCCACCAAGAACGGGCGCCCCAATTTCATCCCCGTGATCTGCGACGTGACCGACGAAGATGCCGTCGACAAAGTGGTGCACGACACCTGGCGAGATCAAGGTCCCATCGATCGCTTGATGCACTGCGCAGCGATCATGCCCTCGAGCATCCTGATCGAGCACGGGCCCAAAGCCGTCAAGGGAGCGATGCGCGTGAACTACGACGGCACGGTGAACGTGGCGTACAGCGTGCTCAAGCGCATGAACGAACGCGGTCGTGGCGAGGCCATCTTTTTTGGCTCAGTCGCGGGCTCCGTGCTCTCGCCGCATTTCGGAGCTTACTGTGCGAGCAAGGCCGCTGTGAACGCGTTCGTGGAGATGTTGATCCGCGAGAACAAACATCCCGACGTGCATTTGATGTTGGTGTGTCCGCCCCAGGTCAACACACCCTTACTCGATCAGACTACGAGCAAACCCAAGACGCTCGAGCTTGCCAAGGAACAGGGCATGTTGCGCACGCCCGACTTCATCATCGATCAGATCGAGGCTGCGAGCCTGAAGCATACGCAGTACCTGTTGCCGGGTATCGAAACCAAGGTGATGGCGGCCACGCGCAGGCTAGCGCCCAATCTGTTGTGGAACGTGATTCAGCGCGCCGAAGAGGGTAAGCCTCTGTTCACTTGGTAGTGCCGCTGCTGGCTCGCTGCTGAGGTTGCCCAGCTTCGGCTGGAAGCGCTGAAAAGAGTGCGCTAGCTGAGCGCCATGTCAGCTCTGAACTTGCAAGCCGTGGGTGCTAAGGTCGGTCCATTCGAACAGGCCTACACCTGGCGTGACGTGGCCCTTTACGCATTGTCGATCGGCGCAGGCGAGGCGGATCTGGGTTACTTGCTCGACCCCGCACCCAGCGTTCTACCCACCTGGGGCGTGATTCCCGCGTTCGAGCCGGTGTTTGCTGCGCTCGAAAAGACGGGTGGCGATCTCGTCCAGCTCTTGCACAGCTCGCAACGCACCGAGCTCGTGAAGCCATTTCCCGCGCACGGCGTGATGTCCACCACCGCCGAAGTGCTCGGCATTTGGGACATGCGCGTGGGCGCGATGCTGCAGATCGAAACGCGCACTTCGATCGCAGGCGAGCTGCATGCGCGAACCGTATGGTCGCTGTTGATTCGCGGCGCAGGGAGCTTCGAAAGCGCACGGCCACCCGCGCTATTGCGCACCAAGCCGCCTAAGGATGCGGAGCCCACGTACACGCAACACTGGCAGACGCTGCCCACGCAAGCGCTGCTCTATCGTTTAAGCGGCGACGTCAATCCCATCCATGCCCGTCCAGAGGTTGCGCAGGCCGCCGGCTTCGAGCGGCCGATCTTACACGGGCTGTGCTCTTACGGTTACGCCGCGCGCGTGGCGCTCAAGCAACTTGCAGGCGATGATCCCAAGCGCTTCAAGGCCTTCGATGCGCGCTTCACGGCGCTCGTATTGCCCGGCCAAACGCTTATCACTCGCGGCTACGTGATCGAGCCCGGCAAAGCGGCGGTGACCGTCACAGTCGAAGAGACGGGTGACATCGCGATCGCCAACGCCCTATTCGAGTACCAGGTCTAACGTGCAGATGGTAGCCGAGCAGGCAGACCGCCGCTTCATGGTGTTCAACGCCGTGGTGTCCACGGCCGCGCTTTCGTTCCTGGCTTGGCTGTTGCTGTTCAATCACAGCACGGGGGCAGGCGACACGGACCTGTCTTTCATGCCGGCCGTCAACGCGAGCTTCAACGCGCTGTCCGCAACCTTACTGTTGAGCGGATATCTGGCGATCAAGGCCGGCAATATGGCGCTGCACAAGCGCTTGATGGTGACCGCGTTCGCCTCGTCCTCGCTGTTTTTGGTCGGTTACATCGTCTACCACTACGCGCATGGCGACACGAAGTACACCGGCACGGGCGTCATGCGCAGCGTGTATTTCGCGGTGCTCATCAGCCACATCTTACTATCGACGCTGGTGGTGCCGATGGCCCTGGCGAGCTTCTACTACGCATTGCGCGAGCGCTTCATTACGCACGCGAAGGTTGCGCGTATCCTGTTTCCGATCTGGTTATACGTATCGGTGACGGGCGTCGCGATCTTCTTCATGCTGCGCGCCTGAAGGAGCCTGCGAGCTAGCCCAGCCAAAGATTGCGCGTAGGCCTTGGCAACAGGCCGACGGCTGCGCCGCGTGATAGTAAGGTCTCCACCGCGTTCCGGCCTTCGTTGCCAATCTCGATGGAGCGCTCGTTCACGTACAGCTCGATGTGTTTACGGCACACCTCATCGCTGAGCTCTTGTGCATGCGCCCTGATGTACGGCTTGCTCTCTTCCGGATGATCGTAAGCGTAGCGCACGCTGTCTGCGATGCCGCGCTCGATGCGCGCGGTAAGATCTGGACCGAGATCGCGCTTGGCCACGATCAGCCCCAACGGTAAGGGTAGGCCGGTGTCTTGCTCCCAAAGCTCACCCACGTCGGCGAGCGATACGAGACCGTGCTCGCCATAGGTAAAGCGACTCTCGTGAATGATGAGCCCCGCATCGAACTCGCCTGCGGCTACGCGCTGCATGATCTGATCGAAGCGCACCACGCTAATACTCAAGTCATCAGGCGCGAACAGGCTCAGCAGCAAATACGCGGTCGTGCGCAGGCCCGGTACAGCCACGCGCTTTCCGGCTAAATCCGCCACAGACGTGAAGCCGCGATTCGGTTTGGCCACGATCAGCGGCCCGACTCCCCGGCCAAGAGCTGCGCCCGCGCGCAGTACCGTATAGTCATCCACGAGGTAGGCGAGGGCGCTCGCCGAGACTTTCGTCACAGGAAGGCGCGGTGAAGAAGCCTCCCCCAGCGCGCGCCGGTTCAAGGCTTCGATATCGTCCATATGCGCTTGAAAATGGGCATTTTCGAGGTTCACGCGGCCGTGCAGCAGCGCATGAAACATGAAAGTGTCATTGGGGCACGGCGAGAAGCCGATGCCGATGTCGCGTACGGGTAAAGCCACGGGATTAGGCTGGATCGGGCGCGCCTTTTCGTCCAGCCCACCCGCACGCGCCGGGCCCGCTCGGCCGTTGGTGGGGTGCACGTAAAACTGCACGCGCACTTCGCACGGATTTCTGTACCCTCACGAGCGTGAAACAGAGCGGCCGTCGCGATACTCAGGCACCCGAGTCGGCACCGTCCGATCGGCCCAAGCATTTGATGCGCACGTTCAGCGACGCATTGCGCCGCGCGCTTGGCGATGTAGACACGGCGGTGCCCAAAACGGACCCGATCGGCATGGGGACCAAGCTCGGTCCGTACACGCTCGAGCAGAAGATTGGACAAGGCGGCATGGGTGCCGTCTATCGCGCGCGCCACGACCGCTTGCCGCGTCCAGTCGCCGTGAAGTTGCTGCGCACACGCGTAGCCGGTGACGAAAGCCTCGAGCTATTCGTGCGCGAGGTCCACCAGACCAGTCGCTTGATGCATCCCAGCACGGTGCAGATCTTCGACTTCGGTGTCGCGCAAAACGGCGTCTATTACTACGCCATGGAATACATCGAGGGGCCCACGCTCGATGACTTGGTGCAAGAGTATGGTCCGCTGCCCGTGGGTCGCGTGATCTACATCGTAGCGCAAGTGGCGCACGCCCTGGCAGAGGCGCACGAGCTCGGTCTCGTCCATCGCGATATCAAGCCGGCCAACATCTTACTGTGTGATCGCGGCGGCGTAGTCGATCTACCCAAGCTGGTGGACTTTGGCCTGGTCGCTGATCTGCAGGCGCCGATCGACCCCAATGACGGCCGCGTACGTGCGCTGTTGGGCACGCCAATGTTCATGGCACCGGAGGCCTTGGTCGAGACCCATCGCGTGGATGCCCGCACGGATCTCTACGCGCTCGGAGCCGTCGCCTACTACCTGCTGACCGGCCACGACGTCTTCGATGATCCTGTCGATGTCGAAGCGTTGATTTCGCTCCAGCTTCATAAGATGCCGCGTACCCCTTCCGAGCGGGTAGGGCGTAAGCTCGCCAAGGATCTCGAGCGTCTGATCATGCGTTGCCTAGCCAAGTCACCCAGCGACCGCCCGGAGAGCGCGCTGCAGTTACGCGAAGATCTACTCGAATGCCTCGATGCCAAGCTGTGGACCATGCGCGAAGCAGAAGGCTGGTGGGCCGAACAAGGCCTATGCGTACGCCGTCGCAGTGCCGATGGCTCCCGCCTGTCTGGCACCTCACGCGACGACACGTCACGCATTCCCGAATGGCAGTGGAAAACGCAGCGCGTGAAGGGCTGAGTATTTACAGACTGAGCTCGGCCCGCTGAATGCGGCCGTACAGCTCATCGGTAAGGGCCACGTACGCACGCTTGTCCCCGTCGAGCACGAACAGCGGCTCCTGCACGCAGTTCGGATCGAAACCGTCTTTTTTCAGGTGTGTCTTCACGTATTTGAAGCTGCCCGTCACGGCGAGCTCCTTCTGCAAGCGTATGAAACAGGGCCGCGCGTACTTGGGTAGGGTATCGATGACGTGCCCGGCAAACGCCGCGAGATCGAAGGTCTCGTCCACCACGAGCGCAACCATGCCCGCACGTCCTTCCGTTTTCGGAATCTCCACGCCATACACGTTCGACTCGATGACCCCGGCGCATTTGTTGAGCGCGATCGAGACCTCGGTGGTCGCCACGTTCTCGCCCTTCCAGCGAAAGGTGTCACCGAGTCTGTCCGCAAAGGATACGTAACCCTCGTCGTGCACGTTCACGAGGTCGCCGCTGTTAAAGTAAGACTTACCATCTCCAAAACAGTTGATCAGCACCTTCTCGTTCGTCTTCTGCTTGTCGAGATAGCCATCGAATTTGTTGATATGATCGATCTTACCGATCAGGATGCCTTGCTCGCCCTGCTTGGCCTTCACGAGATTACCGGCGGAAGAACGCAGGAGCTCTTCGCTCTCGGGATCCACTTTCACGACGGTCTGACCGGGCATCAACCTACCCATCATGCCGCGCCTGCCCTCGAAGTTGACCATGGCCACGTTGCCTTCGGTCGACCCGTAAAACTCGATCACGCGCGGGATGTTGAAGCGCTCTACGAATGGATCCCAGACATCCGGCCGCATGCCTGCGCCGAGGATCACGCGCACACGATGCTTACGTTCGTTGGCGCTGACCGGTGCTTGCAAAAGGTAACGACAGACTTCGCCGATATACGGAAACGCCGTGACGCCATACTTCACGCAATCATCCCAAAACGCGCTGGCACTGAACCTGCGGCGTATGGCGATGGCGCCGCC
>JBKJIA010000216.1:0-50695 GCA_046598735.1 Polyangiales bacterium | reverse complement strand
GGTCCTTCGGCATGTCCGCCGCGCCAAAGCCAGGGGGAAGCACGCGTGCTTCCCCCTCGGCGTGCGACCGTGTGCCGAGCGAAGTCACAGCGGCAATTATCAGGAGCACGCTCAGCGCAGGTAGGGCTTTCGATAGGGTTTTCATGGCACTCACGGTCAGAGGGTTAGGGCTGGGCAAGGTCCACAGGCTGCATGGCCTGCCGTTCGAGTAAAAGTGGCAGGCGCTCGCGCACCAGCGCATCGGCGAGCTGAAGGTCGAGCTCGTCGAGGTGATCGGTCTGCTCGAGCAGCGCAGCGAGAATCGACGCTTGCACGAGCGCGCGCTGCTGCACCTCACGGTATGGAAGTGACGAAAATGAGACCATGGCGTACAAGGGAAGGTAACGCTCTGGGTGTCGCATCTGGAGCGTGCGTTCGAGTGCGCGCTTCACTCCGTAACGCGGGTCGCGAACTCCGCTGCGCATCTCGAGGAAGTTCTTCAGCGATAGCTGCGCAATCGCGGCCGCATCGGGCCTTCTCACGTCGGAAAATGCGCTTGCGGCCGCGCCGATGTCACCGCTCGCTTGCTGCACGAGCTCATCGAACACTAGGCAGTCTTCAAGCGCGCAATTCATGCCTTGCCCGAAAAATGGAGCCATTGCGTGGGCGGCGTCGCCGAGCAGAACAGCACCGGCTGGATGCGCCCAGGCGTCGCACTCGACTGTGACGATCGATCCGCTCGGGTGCTCCAGGAGCTCCCGCTCAAGCTCCGCGCTTAGCGAGCTTGCCACCGGGAAGTGGCGCGCGACGAACATCGCGAGGGAAGAACTGTCCGAGCCTACCTCAAGGCAAGCGGGGAAGAACAAGGTCCCGGTGAAGCTCCCGTCCGGATTCGGTAGGGCGATAAGCATTGCATCGTCGGCCGGCCAGATGTGCAGGGCGCTAGGCATGAGACCCATGGCCAAAGCCCGCTCTTTTGGGATCCCCAGCTCTTTGTACGCGTACAGGTGATCGGTGCTGCACGAGACCGCCCCAGGCGCGACAGCGCTCCGTACACAGGAGCGGGCGCTGTCGGCCCCTACGAGCAGACCGGTCCAACGATCCTTTGACACCCCTGTCTGGCGATGCACGAGCATGCTTTGGTCTTGTAGACAAACCGACTCGCAGCGTGCGCTGAACTCGATGTTGACGTTGGGCGTTGTTTCCAAGCGGTCGAGCAGCACGTGCAACAGATCTAAACGGCGAACCGAGTAAATCGGCTGCTCCCCCACGAGGTCGTAGCGATCGAAGCGCGCGGACGCGCTGCCATCGTGAATGACGCGGCCGTACATCGGAGTCAGATGCTCGCGGAGCTCCGGCAGAACCCCCAGACGAGCCAGCGTTCGAAGTCCGCGCTGAGAGAGCGCGAGGTTGATCGAGCGTCCCTCGAGCTTCGCTCCTTGCCGCGGGTCGTCCCGCGCTTCAAGCACTCGCACCGACGCCGTGCGACTACCCAGCAGGGCACCGAGCGCTGAGCCCGCGATGCCTGCCCCGACGATGGTTGCGGATGAATGGTGCGGTTTCATGGGACGTTCGATTAGTAAGGCTAACGATCTAGAACAACCGTCAGGTCGGTCTGCACTTGCGCGTGGGGCCAGATCAGCCCGTCAACGGGAATGAAGGTCGAGACCGGCATCTTGTTCTTGAAGAACGCGCGCATTTCCTGGCCGACTACGATCGCATTCATAAACTGGAAGTCCGCCACGTAGGTGTGGATCCGCGCCACGTCGTTGGTTGTGGCACCCACCGATTTGAGAGCGTGGTCGATGTTGACCATCATACGGCGCGCCTGCTCGCGAATCGGCATGCCGGCCCGCAGCCTCTCGCCCGGTCTGGTCGGACCTTGCGCAGCGATGAAGATCGTACGCTTGTGCTTGCGGGCGACCGATGCCTGCCCGTAGTCACGGCTGACGACCAATGTGGAGGGGTTGATCGTCTGAAGTTCTGCGAGCACGGGTGTGCTTGCGAGCAGGAGACACGTGACGGCCATCAGGAGAGCGAACAGCGAGGGCGAAGGTCGTAACACGGCTCAACCTCCCGCCTTGACCATGGCGATTCCTTCGACCTCTACTCGCATCGCGGGCGAGATGAGAGACGCCACACCCACGAACGTCACGGCGGGCGGGGCCCCCGGCGCGAAGTAGTCGCGGATGGCGCGCGTGACCCGTGTTGCACTGTCCTCGTCCTTGCCTACGTAGAAGACGGTCATTTGCGCAACGTCTTCGCGGCCGGCGTTCACGGCGGCGAGGGCCAAGTCGAAGTTGCGAAGCGCGGTTGGAAGCTGCTCGGCGAGTGTCTCGCCCTGAATGTTCATGTTCACGTCCATGGCCGATTGACCGCCAATGTGCGCGATTGGCCCCACGTCCGTGGCGACCACGTGAGATGAGTAGTCAAAGCGCGTGAGGCCAGCTGGGTTGATTCGAGAGATGCGCTTTGCGGCAGGAGCGCCACCCAGTACACCCGCGACGGGCAGCAGGATCATTGCAACAGTAAGGACCGCGATGCGTGATGACGCGCGGAAGTGCTTTGGGATATTCATACTTTCTCCGTTCTGACCAGTTCAGGACAAGCTGACGGGAAGCGACGTGAGCCCCCGCATGTGCAGGCTTTTGATCCAGCGCGGCCGCGTCTCGCGCGCCCGATAGAGATGCGGAAAGCGCTCGAGCAAGGCGGAGATCGCCACTTCAGTCGTAAGCAGTGCCAAGTGCGCACCCAGACAGAAGTGGGGGCCGGCCCCGAACAGCAGTCGACTGTGCTTGTCGCGTGTGAGCTCCAGCTTTTCTGGTCGCACGAAGACCTCGCTGTCGCGGTGGGCCGCAGCGAGATAAAAGTGGATGCGCTCACCAGCAGAGATCACGTCGCTCTCCATCTCGATCGGGGCTCGCGCGATGTGGACGACCACCTGCACTGGAGTATTAAAGCGCGCGAGCTCCTTGACCGCGCCGGGCATCAGAGCAGGCTGGGCGCGCAGTAAGTCGAGTTGGTCGGGATGGCTTAGTAAGGCCTCTAGGGCATTGCCGATCAGGTGCTGGGTGGTGTCCTGTCCAACGCTCAACACCATCGCAGCAAGCGACACCGCCTCGTGTTCTTGCAGCTCTCCTTGATCGACCCGCCGGGCGAGGTCGCTTGCGAGATCATCGCCGGCCTGGTGGCGCTTATGCGCGATAAGCCTACTTACAAAGGTGCAGACTTCGGTGGCCTGTTGGGAGATGCGTCGGTACCTGCGCAGCGGGGTGGGCACAGTAAACACGGAGAACAGATCCTGGCCCATCTGAATGAAACGCGCGAGATCAGGCACTTGTGCACCGAGCAAATCCAAACCCACCAACATGGGAAGGCGGCACGCGAATCCGTCCATTAGATCGGGGCTCTCGCTTCGGACTAGCGCGTCGATAAGCTCTTCTGCACGACGGCGGATGGCGACGCGCTGTTTCGCGATCTCCATGGGAGTCAGACGTGGTGACAGAACGCGATGGATGCGCTTGTGCTCACTGCCGCTCAGGAAGAACAGCCAGCTGTCGAGGATGTCCGCGAGCCCGGAGAGAGCCGGCTGTTCTTCGGATGAGCCTGTAAGTGCCGTCTGCCGAATGCGGAAAGGAAGGTTGTCCACTCCGCAGCGTGGATCGCTGAGCACGCGCTGCACGTCTGTGTACCGACTCAGGATCCAGTCGCGACCCAAGCAGCCCGGCACCCAGTACACCGGGCACTGGGTCCTCAGGGCGGCATAGGCAGGGTAAGGATCGTCCAGCATCGCGATGCGAAACGGGTTGAACGGGAAGCGGGTGATTTGCTCGCCCTGGTCCGCGAGCGGCGCCATCACGTCGGCAGTCACGATGCGCACACTACGGAGGCTTCGGTCGTCCCGATGCGCGCCAGTTCCTTTCCTAGATGGGCGATCACTTCGGAAATGCTGGGGCATTCCCAGAGCAACGCGGGGTCAAGCGGCAGGGCGAGCCGCTCTGATAGCTCTGCGACGATCGCGAGAAGGTCGCGGGACTCGAGCCCGAGCGCAGCGAAAGATGCTTCTTTGCGCAGTGCAGCAGCGCGCAGCCCCACCTTTTCGGCGATGGTTGCCACAAGCCACGCCTCGGTTTCGGCGAGCGCGGCGTGCGCGAGAGGTTGCTCTGCCGCCAGGTCCCGTGGCAACTCCGACCGGCCTAACTCCAGGAGGTCGCTTGCAAGGAGTGCTTCCCGAATCGCGCCATGACGAAGCTTTCCACTGGTGGTCCGAGGCAAGCTCCGGGTTCGCACAAACACGACGCTTCTCACCCCTACCCCGAGCTCCGACCAGACTTGCTGCCTTAGTTCTTCTGCCAATGGACTAAGGTCGTGGGTGGCGCGCACGGTTCGCCGCAGCTCGCACACGAGGCCGACCTGCTCACCGTCGGCCCCGTCGATCCCGATCGCTGCGATGGATTCGATCGGTCCCTGCACGAGGCGTGCGACCTGCTCGATGTCCTCGGCATAAAAGTTTTGGCCCGCAACGATGATGATGTTTCTTCTTCGTCCTGCGATGTAGAGCTGGCCTTCCTCAATGAAACCGAGATCTCCTGTGCGCAGGAGCGTCACGCCATCCGCATCGGGTACGAAGCTCGCGAGCGTCGCCTCGGGGTTGTTCCAGTAGCCGGCAGCCACGCATGGGCCCGACAGCCATACCTCGCCAACTCCTCCCGGAGGGCAGGGCACCCCGGTGTCGGGGTCGACAATCCTCACGCAGGTTCCCCATTCGTAACCGCAGCCCGTGAGCTCGCGAACGTGGCTTGGCGTCTGGGCGGAGGTGTGGGGGCGCGCCACGAATCCAGCGCCTTTTTTGGCGCCGCTGACAAAAAGTGTGGCTTCCGCGAGTCCGTAGCAAGGGTAAAGGGCTTCTGGACGAAAGCCGTGCGGCGCCAGTGCGCGGGAGAAGCGCTCCAGGGTGCTCACTCGAACGGGCTCCGCACCCACGAAGGCGAGTGTCCAGGAGCTGAGGTCTACATCCTGCGGGAGTGCATCGATGCGGTCGATGCACAGGTCAAAAGCGAAATTCGGGCCCCCGGCAGTGGTGCCGCGGTAGCGCGCGATGGCTTCTAACCAGAGAGCCGGGCGCTGCACGAATGATTCAGGAGCCATGAACACACAGCTGCCGCCCAAAAAGAAGGGTTGCAGCAGGTTTCCGATCAAACCCATGTCGTGGTAGTGGGGCAGCCACCCGACAAAGACGCTCGCTTCCGATTGGTCAAATGCGCGTGCCACCATGCGTTCATTCGCGAGGATGTTCGCGTGCGAGATGATCGTGCCCTTGGCCGAACCGGTCGATCCGGATGTGTACTGCAATAGCGCGACCGGGTGCAGGGCCGGCGCTATCGAGGGACAGCTGTCAACGTGGGCAAGCAGATCGGTCGCAAGCCAAAGCACGGTCTCGGCGCCGACACTCTGCAAGGCACGCGTTTTGGACTCGAGTAGATCGTGGGTGGTCAACGCGAGGGCTGCCCCCGTGCTCCTTACGATCGCTTCGAATGGATGAGAGCGTGCGCTGCGGCGAGGCGGGCATACGGGCACCGCGATCGCGCCTGCCCAGAGCGTCCCAAAGAAGGCCTCCAGAAATTCGATTCCGGCAGGATAGACGAGCAGCACCGGCTTGCCGACGACGTCATGCTCTCGCAGCGCGGCGGCCAGGCGCTGCGCGCGCTGCGCAAGGCCCCCGTAAGTCACGGAGCTCTTCTCACTTCCGTCGGCTTCGAGGAAGCGATAGGCCACCTTATCCGGGCGCATGTCTGCGTGGAACTGGAGCAATGAGAGCAGGTCTGTGACGTGCGATGGAACCATCCCTACAGTCATGTTGCTTTCCTCTCAGTTGAGTCGTGAATCGTCATAGTTCGAGCTGCTCGCGCGGTGACTCCCGGCTCGAACTGCACACCCCAAATGCGGCGGCATCGGCTAATGGCGCGAAAGGGTGGTGCACGAGATGTGCGAGCAGAGGCGAAAAGCTGGCAGCGAGGGCCTCTGCCTGCCGTGGTGAGATGACCGCGTCGTCGAAGGCCCACGCGCAGTGCAAGCTAGCCTCGCGATCCTCAATGCTCAGGACGAGATCGTGCGTGACACCGGCCGGTTGCATACCGCCTAGCTCCAGCACTTCTAGAAGAAGTCTGCCTGGACTCGGGGGGCGTATGAACTCCGGCGCATATTTGAGCCACGTCACCATGGTTTGGAAGACGGGTGGCACAGATAAATCGCGCGGCATCCGTAGGTGCTCGACAAGCGACGCAAAGGGTAAGCGGCTGAGGTTCAGCGCGGTCGCGAATGCTCTCCGTGTTTCGCTCACCAGCGCGCTGAACGAAGGCGCCTTCGCTACCGTAAGCCGCAGGGGGAGGGTGTTGACGAAATATCCAACGCCGCCAAAGCGAAGGCGTTGACCGTCCGTGTCTACCGTGGTGCCCACAATGATTTCGGACTGCTCGGCAGCGCTAGCCAAGAGGACCGAGGCGGCAGCCAGGCCAAGCAGGTAGGGAGTGACTGCGAGCTCACGTGCCAACGCGCGCAGCGACGAGGTCAGCTCGGATGGGATGAGGGTGCGGATCTCACGCCCTTCAAAGCGCGGACGCGGCGGCCGAGCCCGGGAGTCGGGCAGGCGCCATGGAGCGGGCAGAGGCTTGAGTAGGCTTGCCCAGCGTTCCTTGTCTTCTCGCGCGCGGCTGCTGTGCAGGTACTCGCGCTCGCGCTCCACACGTTCCTGGTAGCGAGCGACCTCGCCTAGCTTAGGAGCACAGCCTGTGTTGCGCAGCGCTTGGTAAACCTCTTCGAGCTCTGCCACCAGGAGCTGTACGGACGCATAGTCGGCAGCCACGTGGTGAACCACAATCAGCAGCACGCGCTCCGTGTCCGCGCATGAGTAGGCAAGCTCGAGGAGCTCGAATCGTGCGGGATCTTCGTGCTCGAGGTCGAAAGGTAAGAGGGAGCGTTCTGCGATCAGCGTGTCGCGCTCGTGCCGGTCGCGAAGCGGAAGGTGAACCACCGGCAGGCGAAAGCTTTCGTCCGGCCGGACGAAGCGCCCAAAGCCGCGCGCGTCGACGACGAAGCGCGACCGCAGCAACTCATGACGACTGAAGAGCGTGTCGATAGCGCGTTCGAGCAAATCGAGCGCCGCGTGACGCTGGACGGTGAGCGCACAACGCAGGTTGTAGCCGCCACTGTGACCGGAGAGCTCGTGAAGAGTCAGGAGCGCCCGTTCCGCGACCGACACCTCGAAGAAGCTTGGCGCTTCAACGTGCACGATCGCCTCCGTTGCGCGCTGCCTGAGGCAGCAAGGTGAGCGCATGGCGAGTCGCACCGGGTAGAAAAGGAGCGGCGGTGCCATGCAACCACGCTTCATGCCCAGCGCCGAAATACGGGGCCCAGGGGTTGCCCGCCTGACCACCGGGCATGTTCATGAGGGCCGTGTCTTCATGACCAGGCGACACTACGAACCGGCTCACGGGGCCGTGATCGCTCAGCTGGGCTAGCGGGACGTTCTCATCGCCGTCCAGCCCTGTCGCAGGCATGTCGAACAGCCACGTAAACACTGGAAAGCCAGCGCTGAACGGATGGCGCATCGAGAGAATGTTTTCGTCGCCCCAGCGATAGGACGCGAGGTCCTTACCGTTGGCCGTCGCCTTGGCGAGCACCTGATCGAGAGCTGCAAGACAAAGCGCCCGCCACGACGGGTAAGCTTCGGGCAGCAAGTGTGCTGGCTGCTGCGAGACGAGCGCCCAGAGTGGTCCCTCGCGCTGATCGCCAATGGCGCCGAAGTCGAAGTCTGGATCCTTACGCTTAACCATTGCGATAAATGGTGCAAACGCCAACTGTTCGACTTCGGCTCGGAAGCCACGCACGAGACGGTAACCAACGGAGTCTTTCGCGGCTTTGCCATCCCACCGTTGGACAAGGGTGCGTGCTTCAGCGCGCTGCGCATGTGCAAGCAGCGCTGCCCGGTCAAGGGTGGACAAAAACAGGACACGCCAGCGTTCGAGGAGGATCGCCGTGTGATCCATTTGGATGGCGAGCATGTCGCTCTCTCGCGCGTTCTCAAGCTCGGAAAGCCTGTCGTGGATGCGTCGCGCACGCGCGCCGAGTACATAGTATCCGTGCCCCAACGCCGCGAGATCCGCGCCGTCTACCGTTCGTGCATTGGCGGTCCACAAGCGACCTCCTGGTGGATTGTAGATGAGCGGCGTCTCCTCCGGGCTCAACCAACCCTGAAAATTTGCGCGCGGGTCGACGGAGGAGACCGGAAGTCGGCCATGGTCAGGCGCGCGTCTCGGTATAGGCCCTACGATCGTCCAGCCGATATTTCCTTGCGCATCACCTGCCACGAAATTCTGCGCAGGAATGCCCGCGGCCTGGGCGATGCGCAGCGCGATCTTAACGTTTTCTGCGGTCTCGAGCGCGCGCAAGCCGAGGTTGACGGCCTCCGGGTGGTGGGCGACCCATTGCGCGGCGAGCTTCGTTCCGTCGGCTCGGGTGCGAACGACAGGACCAAAGGGCGTGCGCTGAATTTTGAGCACCTCTTCGCTGCCCCCGCGTACTCGCAGCGTGTGTCGCTCTTCCACGAACGTATGCGGGCCGCCCGGGCCATGGAAGGAGTCCTTCCCTAGACCGGTCTGGTCGAGCTCGATCAGGTCCAACCAATCACCCGGTGCGTTGGTCAAGCCCCAGGCGACGGCACCGTTGCTGCCCGCCAAGATCAGCGGAAATCCGGCCGCGGTCACGCCACTTACCTGAACGTTGTGACCGCCTTCGCGGTAAGCAAGGGTTGCTCGATAAAAGGTGTTGGGCACCATGAAGCCGAGGTGCATGTCGTTTGCAATAAGCGCGGCGCCGCTTTGCGTATGCGCGCCAGAAAGCGCCCAGTTGTTACTTCCTTTGACTGGGGCAGCGGCCTCAAAGGCTGGAGTTTTCACGCCGAGGGCATGATCGCGTACGTTGAATACGTCGCCAGTTGGTAAGGGCGGCAGGAGGGCGGCAGGTCCGCGTAGTGGTGTGTCCCAATCCGTGCCGGTTGGTGCCAGGAACTCGGCCAGGGCGGCGGGTAGGGCGCTGTGCAGCGTGGCTAGATTCAGCTCGGCATCAATGAGGTTCAACTGGAGCAACATGTAGAAAGAAAAAACGACCAGTAGGGAATCCGCTTCTTTCCATGGCTCAGGGCTCGTTCCAAGCAATGCGTATTCAATCGGCGCATCTGCCAGCTCGCTGAGACCCGCATTGACTCCCTGCGTATAGGCGGAGAGCAGCGCGCGATCCTCAGCATTGAAGCGTTCAAGGGCGCGCTGCGCGGTCTGCTGACAGTCATGGACGCGCAGCATCCGATCGAATGACAGCGCGTCTGCTCCGAAGAGCTCGGCCAGCCGGCCCGCGCCCGCCCGCCTGCTTACGTCCATCTGAAAAAAGCGTTCTTGCGCATGCAGAAAGCCTAAGCCTCGGGCTGCATCTCTCCTGTTGGCCGCCCTGATGGTCGGCACGCCCTGCGCATCGCGCTCAAGCCCGACCTTGGCATCGAGCCCCGGGATCACCACCTCGCCCGCGAGCAGCGGCCGTGAGCGCCAAAGCCGAATTCCGAAGCAGCCCACCAAGCCGACGCCGGCCGTTGCGATCAATGCAATGAGCATCCAAAGCGTTCTCTTCCAGCTGCGACGATTCATCGTAGTCCTCGCCTCGATCGACCGGCCACAATAGAGAGCTATTGCAATGGATGGTCAATGTCAAGGAGAAGCGCTTGACAGATGGCGCGCAATGGTAAAACAATACAACCAATGCATTGGTTTGGTTTGGGGAGGGCTCCGCAATGAATGGGCGTGAGGTTCGTGTTGTAGAGGAAGGGGCAAGCGGTGTTGTCGACCCGCTCAGACTCGCGCGGCAATTCGTCTCGGCGGACGTCTTTCGCAGTGCCACGGTTGATGAGTTGGTGAATGAGGCGGGCTTTCACCGACGACCCCTCCGCCCCGAGGACTGGGACTTTATCCGCCTGCATGCGGTCGGAGCGGACACGGCCAACGACCTGTGTGCGCTCGCCGTCAATCGCATCCTGGCCTGCGTGTATGACCAAGCGGCGGAGCGGTCGAGCGCGCGGCAAGACCGCACGGCCGAAAAAGGGGCCGCGGAGTTTTATGATCCCGCGCTCTGTTCCCTTGGTCAGCGTCTACGGCAGTACTTAGAGCCGCTGACATTCGAGCGGCTGGCTGGACCGATAGAGTCTGATGCGGCCCTGTCTGCGCACGATCTCTCCGGGGTTCTGGCCGAGCGCCTCACCCAGGAGCAAACAGCCCGGCAAACCGTGGACGGCGCCTCCGTGCACAGAGCCGGGCTGCAGCGCTTTCTCTGGCTGCAGTTCTATGCACTCGAGCGTCAACGCGCGAGCGCCTTTGGTTCAGCGCTGGCTCGTGGCGCCTTACCGAATGTGCAGAAGGCGTCGCTAGAGGCACTGCTGTCGCGGGTGCCTTCTGACCAAGCCGAGTGCCTTTCGCAGGGACTAAATCCGGAGCTGCACGCGCATTGGCAGTTCTATCTCTCTAGCACGCTGAGGTTATGTAACCACGGGCACTCGCTGGTAGAGAACGGACGCCTTCCGTTCGCACGGGCAGGAGCGTGGATGTTTGCGCTCCTCCATGCACATGCATTTCGCTTGGTGCACGGTTTTCTGCGCCCGCAGGATCTCAGCTCCGATGCCTTACTGTGCTCGGTTCAAGCGCAGCTCACGAGTGTCAGTGAGGAGCTGCGTGCGCGTTTCGGAGATCGCGCAGTGCGCGAGCTGTCGGGCGGTTTCGAGCAGGCGCGCAGGTTGACGCGAATGGCTGATCACGACCGCATGCAACAGCTGCTGTGGATTCGCGACATGGACCAGTTCCAGACGCTCGCGCAGCAGATTGATAGGAAGATTCGCGATGAGCGGATCGAAGTTAACCGTGAGACTTTCGTGGAGCCGCGCGAGATGTGCTCTACGACCCACGTTCACGACGACCATCGCCTCGTTGTGATCGAGTCAGGCCACATGGTGTTCTGGGCGATGCCTGGGATGAAGCTTCATCTTGCGCCAGGCGAGATGACGCTGGTGCCGCGCGGACGCCTTCATGGCTCCTCGGTCGAATCCAAAGAGTGCGTCTACCACCAGCCGATCATCCCGGACGCTTGGATTGCCACGCACGTTTGTCAGCCAGTAAGGGAGGTTCGCGAGTGACCCTGTCTTCAAGTAATGGAATGCCGACGCGCACGGTGCATTGGACGCAACGGTACATCGCCGGAAACGTCATCGACGTGGGCGCGGTACCTGCATGGCTGCCACCTCTTTACGAGGCATTCGAGCGGACGGTACTGCGGGAAGGTTACCCGTGCTACTTCGGCCAGAACGCCGTGAGAAATGGCGACATTTACCTGACTGCGGTCAGTGGTAGTGACCGCACGCAACTCCCCACGACACTCCAACAATTCTTACGTCTGTCGGCCGCGCACCCGCGCCGGCGCAATAACCTGGCCGTCTTCTTCGAGCCCACCGGCGAGGTTGCGAGTCACGGGCAGTTCCAGCAGACGTGTTGGGACACTCTTCAACACCTGCATGACGCAGATCCCGAAGCCGGTCGCGCAAACTCCGTGGACGATCCTGACCACCCGCTTTGGGAGTTTCCGTTTGGACGAAGTCTGTTCTTCGTCGTGGGGCTGAGCCCCTCTTACCAGATGCGTCGCAGTCGCAATCCCTGCCCCGCCATTGTCATGCTTTTTCAGCCCCGCGACGTATTCGCGGACGCGAGCGGAGCTCCGCTTGGGGAAAAAGCGCGCGCCGAGGTGCGCGAGCGGCTCAGGCGCTGGGATCACGTCCCCGTGCATGACGAACTCGGCGTTTATGGAGATGCTGACAATCGTGAATGGCGCCAGTACTTCCTTTCTGACAGCGGAGAGCCCACGCGGGGCGCATGTCCGTTGAGGGTCCGCAATCGTCAATCTGTTCTTACTTCCGATAACCAGGCAGCCCAGGCAGCAGAGGAGCACACCATGATGAATTCGCAGATCGCGTCAGTCACGAAAGAGGTCGACCGAGACCAAGTAATCGCCGCCCTCACCGCGAAAATTGGTGCGTTTATGGAGGAGTGCGACTTCTTCCGTGCATGGCAGCCAGACACCGTCTCGAAAGCGAATGCAGACAAGTTCCTACTCGCGTTTGATCACCTCGTGGGAAGTTTCCCCGCGCTCATTGCAGTGGGGCTCGCCCGTCTGAGCGAAGCGGGTCGAGTGGTGTTGGCGAAGAATCTCTTCGAGGAATGCGGCAATGGCGAGTTGAGCCGGACGCATCACGCGATCTATCGGAATTTCTTACAGAGCGCGCAGCTCGAGTATCGGGGCACGAGCGCGGACCGCTGCACGCACGTTTGGCGCACGATGCTTTGGCAGCACACGCTCGTTGCGAATCCTGCGTCGTCGGTCGGTGCGATTGCAGCGGGCGAGTTTCTCGCACAGCCAGCGCTGGGACGAATCTTCGACGTGCTCAAACCGCTCTATCCCGGAACGGACATCGAGTACTTCACGGCGCATTTGCAGCTCGAAACCGAGCATGTGCAAGAGATCGCGGGCCTCATCGCGTCTGAGTGTCGTGACCAGCGTGACTACGAGGCGATGCTGTCTGGCTTCGAGACCGGCCTGCGCTGTTGGGGCGACTGGTTTGACGGTGCATCGAGTCTCCTCTTTACGCCGGTGCGCAGGCCTGAGCGAGCCACAACGTCAAGCAGCGAAGGTCTAACTCTATGAGCTCCCATCAAACAAATTGTGTCTCGCGCCATCGCGTGCTTCGCATCTGCCAGGTTGGCGCTCGGTCTGCGCGCTGGGGCGGTCTGCTCGCAGCCGTCTTCGCCCTGACTCTTCCTCCTGGGAGCGTACACGCCCAGGAGCGAATGCAGGCGAACGCCGCGAAACCGGCGGCAGTTGCCGGTCCTGCGCCTGCCCAGCCTTCCCCCATTCCCGCGGTCACGCCGGCGCCATCGCAGAACACACCCGCCCCGCTGCCCGCCCCCGTCGCTGCGGATCCGGCGCAAAAATGGGCATTTTGCGATGTGCGCGCGCCCAAAAAATCATCAAAGGAAGTGGGCTACATCAACCCAGATTCTCTCTTCGAATCGAGCACGTACTCGTTTGCCGCGTCGGTGCCGAGCACTGGAACTACCGTTTACTTTGCCGGTCAAATCCCGGTTGACACGCAGTATGCAGTGCAGGGCAAGACGTTAGTGGAGCAGCTTCACGTGGTGCTCAAGAATCTATGCTTAGCCATGCGGGACGCCGGAGTCACCACCGCCGATGTTTTCAAGATCGGCGTGACCTACGTTCATAAGGACGCGGCTGATCCATTCGTGTTGGCAGAGGAGCTCGCGGAGTTCTTCGAACGCGATGAGATGCCAGTGACGACGATGATGACCGCTCCCTTTCTGGTCGTCGACACAATCCGCGTTCAGGTGGAGGCGACCGCCTTCGTACGTGGCGGGACCAAGAAGAAGCGTTGAGAGGCGTTGCCAAGGCGGCCTGATTCGATGAGGCGTGTGTACGTATAGGCAGAGAGGCGGACCCGGTGGCAGGCATGTTTGCGAGAGAGCGCGCTACGATTCTGGATGTTCTCGATCATTGGGCGATCCATCGTTCGGATGCACCCGCTTACACGTTCGTAGCTCAAGATGGCAGCGAGCAGCGATCAATCTCCTTCCTCGGGCTGCACCGCGAAGTGGAGCGCATCGCCGCTCACCTCGCATCGCGCATCGAAACGGGGGATCGGGTTCTGCTCGCCTTTCCGTCAGGCATCGACTTCATCGTCGCGTTCCTGGGCGTGCTGCGCGCCGGCGCCGTGGCCGTCCCTACCAGCCTACCCCGCAAAGGACAGTCCGTTCGACGGCTCTCCCACGTCGCTTCCAACTGCAACGCTCGCGTCATCGTGGGGGCATCCGAGGACCTCTCGGCGCTAAAGACCCTGCTGGAGCAAGGTCCTGCCCAGAGCCGGATCCCGGAAAGCGTTCCGGAGTATCTTGCCTTGGAGAGCATGCAAGAGGGAGAGTTTTCCCGGGGATTCCGGTCGCGGTCGCCAGGAGTTCCCGAGGCGATGATCCAGTACACCTCTGGCTCCACGGGCTCTGAAAAAGGCGTCATCGTCAGCCACGCAAACCTCCTCGATAACCAGGACAGGATCTGCGCCACGTTCGGCCATGGGGACCATACCGTGTTCGCAGGCTGGTTGCCGCTGTTCCACGATATGGGGCTGATCGGTAACATCCTCCAGCCCCTCTACCTCGGTGTGCATTGTGCGCTGTGCGCGCCTAGCTCTTTCCTACAGCGGCCAGCCTTGTGGCTGGAGTTGATCTCTCGCTATGGTGCCACCACGAGCGGTGGTCCGAACTTTGCGTACGATTACTGCGCCAGTAAGATCGCGGACGTCGATCTCGAAGGGATCCGCCTCGACACCTGGCAGGTTGCGTTCAACGGATCTGAGCCTTTGCGTGCGGCGACGCTCGAACGTTTTGTGCACCGGTTTGCGCCGCGGGGCTTTCGGCCAGAAGCGATGCGGCCTTGTTACGGCCTTGCCGAAGCCACGTTGCTCGTATCAGTGAGTGGGTGTGGAACCCCGCCTGTCACGCGATCATTCGATCGAGCGGCTTTGGCCGACGGGCTCGCAGCACCGGTCGCGGACGCTGCAGGCAAGAGCCCGTCCGATCGTTGTGCCCCGCTTGTCAGTGCAGGCCGAGTCTGCTCACAGGAGTCAGATGCGCTGCTCATCGTCGACTCGGACACGCGCAGGCGTTGCCCCGAACATCGTATCGGCGAAATCTGGCTGCGTTCTAAAAGCGTGGCCCAAGGGTACTGGGCCAATCCCGAGCTGACCCGCGAAGTATTCGGAGCGCGCGTGGACGGGGAGGAGCAGCTGGGTGCATACTTGCGCACAGGGGACCTTGGCTTCGTCGATGCCAGGGGCGAGTTGTTCATCTCCGGGCGGCTGCGCGACTTGATCATCGTGCGCGGCCGAAACTACTACCCACAGGATGTCGAGCTCAGCGCCACCGAAAGCCATCCCTGGCTGAGCGGGACGGCCTCCGCTTTCACACTCGACGATGGTCAGGTCGTCGTGCTGGCAGAGCTGGAGCGTTCCGCGGTGCGCAAGGTTCAGACCGAGGCCCTTGGCGTGACTCTCGCAGACGGCATTCGCAACGCTGTCCATGCGGCACAGCAGCTGGTTCCAGACGTGGTGGCACTCGTGCGACCCGGTGCCTTACCACGCACGACGAGCGGTAAGATCCGGCGCAGCGCATGTAAAGAACAGTGGCTCGCGGAGAAGATGACGACTCTGTACTCCACCGCGGCCAAGACAGGAGTGGCAGGCGCCGGGCAAGGGGAGGTGTCCATTCAGCTACTGCAAGAGCTGCGCGCGCTGACGGCGCGTGTCCTAAAAATCGATGTGGAAGCGGTCGTCCTCGACCGTTCGCTCGTTGGGCAAGGGATAGATTCATTGGGTGCCGCCGAGCTGGCGCAGGCCATTCGCAGCGAGTTGTGCTGCGAGACGTCCCTTGACGCGGTGCTTGCCTGCGCGAGCTTGCTCGAGCTTTCGCAAGGGCTCGCGCTCCTTCCCGCCCCCACCCTGGGATCGCGGGCTCTGCAAAGTCAGGAACAGGGCAGCGTATCAGAGTCAGAAGCGGCTTTCGTCTTTGCACAAGAGGCGTGCCCTAACTCGAGCGAATACACGCTTTGCTTGCCGGTGCAGATCCGCGGGGAATTGGACGCGCCCGCCCTGGCCCAGGCGCTTGAGCACGTGCTTCGAGAGCAACCGTCCCTTGGGATGTGCTTTGCGCGCAACGAGCAAGGGCTCCTGACGCGCGCGCATATCGCGTCTCCCTCCCCGCTGCTCGCGTGTACGGATGCGCGCTCGTGGGACCGTGCGCGCGAGCGCGTACATATCGAGAAGCTTGCACGCTCCGTGCTCGACGTATTCTCGGAGCGACTCTTCCGCGCCGAGCTCGTGGAGCGCACGCAAGGCCCAATGCTCGTGCTTGTGGCGCATCACGCCGTGCTGGATTTGTGGTCCGCAGGTAAGGTACTCGAACGCCTTTTGACGGTCTATAGCCAGCTGCGTGGCGGAGGCCGTCCTCAGCTGATGTTGGGCGCTACGACCTGCCCGGCAGTGTCGTCGACAGCGACCGAGAGCCGCGCTTACTGGCAGACGCGGCTTGCGGATCTCCCGGCGCCGCTCGATCTGTCCGTGGACACGGCTCTTCGCAGCACGGCGAACCGCGACGGGAATCGCCTGATGCGCACGCTCTCGCCCGAACTCACCCAAGAGCTGCGCGCGTTCTGCAGAGCCCATGATGTCACGCTCTTCACCTTACTCCTGTCGGCCTACCGGTTGCTGCTCTGGCGGCACACGGGGCAGCGCGACGTGGTGGTCGGCTCGCCCGTCAGCGAACGCGACGGCGACGCCTCGGTGTTGTGTAGAGTCAACACGATCCCATTGCGCGTATCAGTCCAGCCGAACCTGAGTGTCAGGGAGGACCTGTCGGCCGTGCGCGCGGCGGTGCTGGAAGCGATGCCTCATCGGCATTACGCATTCGCTCGTCTCGTGCATGATCTGGGGTTGTCACGCGAGGGCACCCCCGCCGCGCTTCTGCAGACTATGTACGCCCTGCAGCGACCGCACGAGCTACCCCAACTCTCCTCGCTGATGGCCGGCGACGATGTGGAGGTCGAGATCGGTGGGGTGACGTTGAGCGGGTATCCCCTGCTTGCGATGGAGGTGCCCTTCGCGCTCGGTTTGATGGTGATTGAGGCACCCGATCGGCTCTACGCAGTGTGGGAGCATCAAAGCGCCGCAATTGCCACGGCGCGGGTAGACGCGCTCAGCAAGGATTTCGAGCGCATCGTCAGGGACATGCTGCAGGCCCCTGAGGCGCCAGTGGAAGGGGTTGCTGCAAGTCCCTCGCTTCCCGCGATGTTGCACACGGTCGACCCAGAATGTGACCTGGCCGAGGGTGTGCACGAGGCGATGGTGCGCCAGATGGTCCTGCGCCCCGATGCCGTGGCACTGCGCACCGCGGGCAGCGCCGTAAGTTATGGAAAGCTCGATGTGATGTCCGCAGCGCTAGCGGCACTCTTGTTGGAGCGTGGGCTCGCTTCGGAAGATCGCGTTGCGGTGGATCTCGATCCAGGGCCTGCGCAGATGGCAGCGATCGTAGGAATTCTTCGGGCGGGGGGAGCTTACCTTGCAATCGATCCGACCCAACCACCAGCGCGAACCGAAGCGATGCGTAAAGTTGCAGGCTGCCGATTTGTCATCACGGCCGGCGCGAGAGGTCCTTCAACTGTGGGCGTGGGCGGCGGCGTATGCGATCGCATCGGCTGGCCTCTGGTCGAGGGCGCAGCACGACGGGGACTACGACCGCGAGAGGAGTCGCGTGTGCACCCGGAGCATTTGGCCTACGTCGCGTTCACCTCCGGATCTACCGGGGAGCCCAAGGGCGTGATGATCAGTCATCGGGCCGCCAGCAACTTCGGGGCGGCACAGCGTAAGGCGCTCGGCGTGGATTCGGAGTGGAGCGTGCTGCAGCTGGCAGCTCTCGGATTTGACGCGTCGCTGTCGGACCTCCTCATGACCCTTCCCATCGGGGCAAGCCTTTGCATCGTCCCCAAGGACTTGCGTTTTCCGGGCGCGGAGCTCGCTGACTTCATCGTGCGTGAGCAGCCTCAGCTGATCACAGCGACGGCATCCGCACTGCTCGCACTGCCACAGCGGACCTACCCAGGGGTGCGCGCGATTATCTCGACGGGCGAAGCGGGCCGGCTGGAGCTCTCCGAACGGTGGGCAGGTGAGGCCGTCGTGTACAACGGTTACGGCCCTACGGAGACCACGATTGGGGCGACGCTCGGCGAGATGTTCGGCGCTGGGTTCTCTTCGGGTCGCGCCTCGATAGGTCAGCCCTTTGCGAACTACGCCGCATACGTAACGAGCCCGCGCTCGGACCTACTGCCCGTCGGTGCGCTCGGCGAGCTGTGTGTAGGCGGGCTTGGGCTTGCCAGAGGCTACCTGAACCAGCCAGCGCTCACCGCAGAGTGCTTCCTTCCGGATCCGTTTTGCGACGAGGCCGGCGCACGCATGTACCGCACGGGCGACTTATCGGTGCTCCGGGAAGCCGGCCACCTCCAGTGTCTCGGACGAGTGGACCGTCAGCTCAAGATCCGTGGCTTTCGAGTGGAACCCGACGAGGTGGCGGCGCACCTCCGCACGCACGAGGATGTACAAGACTGCTTCGTCGAGGGCGTGAAGACGACGACGGGCGAGCAACTAATCGTGGCGTACGTACTCTCCAGCACGCCCGGCCTGAGCGCCGACGCACTTCGTACGCACCTTCGCACCAGAGTACCTAGCTACATGATCCCGACGCGCTTTGCGCGCGTGCCCTTTCTTGCGGTGGGTACCTCCGGCAAGGTCGACCCGGCAGGGCTCGCGCTATCCGCCACCTCCTTGCATTCGCCCGGGCGCTCGGGCGACCCGCGCAGCGCGCTGGAACGGGAGGTCAGTGCAGCCTTTGCCAAAGTTCTCGGCACGTCGGAAGTGTCTTTGGACGCGCATTTTTTCGATCTTGGTGGGCATTCGCTAAAGCTCGCCGAGCTGAAGAGCGAGCTGAGTGGACGTTGCAATGTGGAGGTTCCTTTGCTCGAATTATTCGACTATCCAACCGTGCGCAGCCTGGCCGCTCGCCTATCGCAGGGACACTCTACGCAACAAGATACTCGTCGGCCTACAGCCGGAGGCGAGCGGCGCGCACACGGGCAGGAGGTCGCCATCATCGGCATGGCCTTACGCTTTCCTGGTGCGGACAGCGTCGCGGCCTTCTGGCAGAATCTGACGAACGGCGTGGAGTCCATTCGCTTCTTCGCGAAGGACGCGTTGGTGGCAGCGGGCCTTTCCTCGGACGTGGTTACGCACGCGCACTTTGTTCCTGCCCGGGGCGCGATCGATGACATCGAGTTGTTCGACGCCCAGCTGTTCGAATACAGCGTGCGCGATGCGGAGCTCCTCGATCCTCAACATCGCCTTCTGCTCGAATGCGCGCAGCAGGCATTCGATGACGCCGGCTACGATCCGACCACCTATACCGAGCGCCACGGCGGCCACATCGGCGCCTACGTCGGAACGAGCAAGAGCAGCTATTTCGAGCATTGCTTGCGCACGCGGCAGGAGTTGCTCGACGCGCTAGGACCACTGAAGAGCATGCTCGGGACGGATCGTAGTTTTGCTGCGACCACGCTCGGCTACAAGCTCAACCTGTCTGGACCCTGCGTGAATATCGATACCGCCTGTTCGACTTCGCTCGTAGCGGTCCACCATGCCGTCGGAAGTCTGCTGCTAGGAGAATGCGACATCGCCCTTGCCGGTGGGGCGAGTGTGGACGTGCCGGTCGTGGGCGGGCATCTCTACGAAGAGGGTAATATCGCTTCGCCCGACGGCCATTGCCGCGCCTTCGACGCAGCCGCGAGCGGAACAGTGAAAGGGATGGGCGCCGGCCTCGTCCTGCTGAAGCGACTGGACCGGGCGTTAGCCGATGGCGACCAGGTGTATGCCGTGATTCGCGGCTCGGCGATCAACAATGACGGATCGCAAAAGCTTGGCTTCACGGCGCCCGCTACGCGCGGCCAAGCCTCGGCCATCCGCCGCGCGCTCGAACGAGCGGACGTTCCGGTCGAAACAGTAGGATTTGTCGAAGCCCACGGGACCGGAACAGCGCTCGGTGACCCCGTGGAGGTGCACGCGCTCAACGATGTGTTCGCGGGCCTACCTCCGCGCTCGATTCCTATCGGGTCCGTGAAAAGCAACATCGGACATCTCGACGCGGCTGCGGGCGTGGCGAGTTTGATCAAGGCCACCCTCGCCGTGCACTACGGGGAGGTGCCCGCCACGCTGCACCTGCAAGAGGAGAATCCCAAGGTTCCGTGGTCGGAGGGCCCCTTTGTGGCGGCACGGACGCGTCAGCCATTCCCCTCGGTTTCCCCGCTGCGGCGCGCGTGTGTTAGCTCTTTCGGGATTGGCGGCACCAACGCCCACGTCGTTCTCGAGCAGAGTCCCTCAGCGCTGCGAGCGAGTGAGCGCCGTAGCAGCGCAGGAGAGCTAGTCGTGCTGTCCGCACGTTCTGCAGATTCCCTCCGCAACGCGATGAAGTCGCTTTCCATGCACTTGAATGCGCACCCATCCCTCGCGCTGGAGGATGTGGCCTTTACGCTCGCAACCGGACGTCGCAGCTTTGGCCTGCGCCGGGCCTTTGCGTGCGAGAGCACCGCGGAGCTCATGGAGCAGCTCGAGCAAGCTGAGCGAGTCACTTCCGCGTGCACCGACAGCGCTGAGCTTGTCTTTCTTTGCGGGTCGGAGCCACCTTCATGGCCTCGGAGCCTGTTGTCCCAGGAGCCGATTTTTCGAGCCGCTTTTGAAAGTGTGCTGGCCCTCCTCGCGCTGCAATTGGGCGAGTGCACGCTCGCGGACTTCCTCCACGAGCAACAACGCGCTTCCGCACCGGCCAACTTGCAGCGGTGTCTTGCATTTGCGACGGGCTACGCGCTCAACGCCTATTTACGTGCTTGGGGCGTGTCCCCGTCGTTGTGGCTCGGAGAGGGTGGAGGCCGGGTTCTTGCCGCGTGTCTTTGCGGCGCCCTTACCGTTGAGCAAGCGCTTGCCCTCGCGCACGGTGCCGAGGATTCGGCAGGGGCATTCGAGCTACCGGAGCACGGCCTGCCGAGCGGCGCGCTCAGCGCGGGCTTCCTGGATCCGAGCACTGGTGAGACCTTACGCGACGCAAGCGCCGTTCAGGCCTGCCTGAGGGAGGCTAAAAGCGCGGCCCCTACCGAGGAGACGCTCGACGGCCTTGTCAGCGACGATGCACGCGTCGTGATCGAGCTTGGTAGTGCGAGCGAGCTGCGCCGACGCCTACGGCAGAGGGCAGGCTATCGCACAGGCTCGGTATGCACGACTATGCCCCTGGCCGGCTCTCGCCAAGACGACCGGATGGCCGTCCTCGGCGCGCTCCAGCGGCTGTGTGAAACTTCCAACTGCGTCGACCCGGCGCGCTTCTATGCGCTGCGCCAAGATGGTTGCGCGCGCGTCCGACTTCCTGGCTACATCTTCGATCGACGAAGGTACTGGCTGAGCCCCGATCTGACGCACGCTAGCTCCAGCGTCACAAAGCCGAAGGTCGCGGCGATGCGCGAGGTGCCGCCAGAAGGGCTCACCCCGGAAGCCCTCGGACCGGAAGCGGTCCTGCGGCAGGGGGAGCCCGCGACCATCATCGCGGATGCATTCGCCGCGCTGCTCGGGGTTCCAGCGGTGGGTCCCAATGACGATTTTTATCAGCTAGGTGGTGACTCTCTGCTCGCGGCGCGGTTGTGCACGCGACTCAAAGAGCAGGCCGGCATCGTACTTACCACCCGTCAGGTGCTCGAGCATCCCTCCGCCGGAGAGCTAGCTCGGCTCCTGCCTAGCGACGAGCTCGTGGCTTTGGAGAACATCCCGGAGTCTGCCCAGGAGTCGCACCACCCAACACGAGCATCGGTGCTCCCAGTGGCGCTCAGTGATGCTCAACTCGGTCTCTTCCTTTCGGACCAGGTCGAAGGTGTAGGTGCGGCGCTCAATCTTCCAGCAGCGATCCGTCTGCGCGGTCCTCTCGATACGGCTGTCTTGCACGCCTCACTGCATGCGGTCCTCGCGCGACACAGCGCCCTGACGAGCCATGTCGAACGGGACGCGGACGGGACTCCGCAGCTGGTGCAACATCATGTCCCCGAAGATTTGGTGCTTCCAATCGCGGAGGTAGCGGAGTCCGACCTAGAGGGGGAGGTCAGTGTCGAGGCCGAACGCGCGT
Source organism: Polyangiales bacterium (assembly GCA_046598735.1). Lineage (GTDB taxonomy): Bacteria > Myxococcota_A > Polyangia > Polyangiales > DASUME01 > DASUME01. Next base: position 28,814 of record JBKJIA010000216.1, on the reverse strand, counting down.
TCGACCTGCAACGCGATCTGCTGATACGTGCTCGCCTCCTTCGGCTGTCCGCGCAGGACCATGTGTTGGTGGTCGTAGTTCATCACCTGGTGGCTGACGGTTGGTCGCTGCAGATCATCGTGACCGAGTTGGCTGCGGCTTATGCGCAGCGTCCGGTAGACCGCGCAGACAGGCCGCTACCGCTGCAGTTTGCGGACTACTTGCGCCGCCGTCAGCTTGCGCATCAGCCGGTGCAGCACCACCAGCAACTCCAGGCCTGCTCAGAGGCCCTGCTCGGACTAACTCCTTCCGTGATGGAGCCGGAGTCGGAAGCCCGAGGCAGCGCGGAAGGCCAGGCCGCGACCGAGAGGTGCGTGCTCGATCAGTCGCTCACGCGTGCCGTTCGAGCGCAGTGTAGCGCCCTCGGCGTCACTCCTTACGTGTTTCTCCTGACAGCATTCGACATCCTCATTTCGAGGTATTGCGAGCAACAGGATGTGGCGTTGCTGACGCCGGTCGGGCACCGGCCACACCTCGACAGCGAAGCCGCCGTAGGTTTGTTCGTAAACCTGCTGATCCACCGAGTGACATTGTCGTCGGATATGAGCTTCGCGACGCTTGTGCGACGCGTGCACCAGACCACACTGGACGCCTTCTCGCGACAAGACATTCCCTTCGAGCAGGTATTGGCGTTGCACCCTGTCGAGCGCACACCGGGGCGTCCTGTTCTGCCTATCGCCTTTGCGTGGCGTAATGCCGTGCCCGCGCGGGTCCCGTTCGGGACGGGACTGCACGGTGAGCCGCTGCTCGTCGAGCGTCGCTGCACGCGCTTTGACTTGACGGCTTGGCTCGATGACAGCTCAGACATTTTTGAATGCGCGTTTGAGTACCGCACAGGCCGCTTCCAGCCGGGCAGCGTGCGGGCGATGTTACGGGCGTTTGAAGCGCTCGTCAGCGCCGCAACCCGCGATGTCACCCATCCGGTGGGCTCGCTCGGTCTGCTGGACCGGGCATCACTTGATGCCGCGCTGCAGCACGTAGGCGGAACCCAAGTCCCTCGCTCCAACACGCGCCGTGTGGAGCAGCGTATCGCGCTGCAAGCGGAACAGACTCCCGATGCAGTCGCTCTCATCTTTCAAGAGCAGCGTATCAGCTACGCTTCGATGGTCCGGGAGGCTCGGCGTCTCGCGCAGCTCATTCTCGCCGCATGCCCAGCTCCGCACGCTCCAGTCGCGGTGTGTCTGGAGCGTTCGCCCCAATTAGTCATGGCGATTTTAGCCATCCTCAAAACCGGGAGGTGTTTTCTTCCACTCGACCCGTCGCTCCCAGCCGAGCGCCTGAGGTTGATGCTTGAGGACGCAGGGGTCGCGCATGTCGTCACCTGCGCCGCACTGCGCGATCGCCTGCCCGCAGACGCGACAAACAGCCTGCAGGTCATCTTATGCGACGGGACCGCCCCTGCCGCTGCTCCGACGTTAACTTGCCGAGAGCCTGAGCTCGATGATCTCGCGTACGTGATGTTCACGTCTGGCTCCACGGGCAGGCCCAAGGGCGCCATGGTTAGCCACCGCGCGCTGGAAAACCGCCTTGATTGGATGATCCAGACCTACAGCTTCGCCGCGGAGACTCGCACCTTACACAAGACGCCGATCAGCTTCGACGTCTCATTGTGGGAAGTTTTCTGCCCGCTGATGAGCGGAGGCACGATGGTGATTGCGGAGCCCGGCCGACACCGCGACCCGCGCTACTGCGGGCAGCTGATGCGTGACGAGGGAGTCCATATCGCGCACTTCGTCCCCTCCATGTTGCGCGTGTTCCTCGAATCGAACGAGACGACCCTGCCCGAGCTTCGCTGGGTGATCTGTAGTGGCGAGGGGCTTTCCAAAGAGCTCGCGCGGCAATTCGAGCGCTCCTTCGGAACGGCAGGCGCGCGGCTTGCGAATTTGTATGGTCCCACTGAGGCTGCGATCGATGTGAGTTTCTGGAACTGCACGGACCCGAGTCCGACCGACATCGTGCCAATCGGCCGACCGATCGATAACCTCCGGTTGTACGTGCTGGACGCTACGCTTCAGTTGTTGCCAGGCGGGGCGGTGGGTGAGTTGTACATCGCAGGTATGGGCCTAGGCCGGGGCTACGTCTCCCGCCCAGGGCTCAGCGCGGCAAGCTTCATACCCGACCCCTTCTCGGGCGAGCCGGGAGGCAGGATGTATCGGACTGGCGATCGGGCGCGCGTGCGTGCCGATGCTTCGATCGAGTTCCTGGGCCGTACCGACCACCAGGTGAAGCTGCGGGGCTTCCGCGTCGAGCTGCAGGAGATTGAGGCGGCTCTAGCTGGCTCCGGCCTCGTCTCGGAAGCCGCCGTTTCCGTCTGCGGGACTTCCTCCGAGACCGCCACGATCGTGGCACACGCGGTGCCATCGAGCGCGCGTGCGCCAGTGCTAGCCCAGCTTGTCGCGTACGCGGCCAAGCACGAGCGTGCCCTGACCGCGGCGCAGCGCCTTCCGAATGGGTTGCTTTTCTTTGGCGCCAATAAGACAGAAACAGACTTCTTGTACGACGAGATTTTCGTCCACCGACACTACCTACGACACGGCATCTCCCTCGCAGACGGAGCGTGCGTTGTCGACGTTGGCGCGAACGTCGGTCTGTTTGCCGCACAAGTGGGAAGTTTGGTGCGCAACGCTCAAGTGATCGCATTCGAGCCGGCCGGTGCTCTGTGTAGTCTGCTCGAGCAGAATCTCGCCATCTATTCACCGCACGGCCGTGTCTGCAACTTGGCCCTGTCCGATCGGGAAGGCATCCAAACCTTCACCTACTATCCGCACAACACCATCCTTTCGAGCGTGCGGGCGGACCGCAGCCGTGATGGCGCGGCGGTGTCCGACTTCTTGCTTACGACCCGTGATGCGCTCCCCAGCGAGCACGCTCTGTTGCAGTCGTTCGCGCTAGAAAGCGAGCAGTACGAGGTACGTACCAGCACGCTGTCCGCGGAGATCGACAGGCTCGGCCTATTGCGCATCGACCTATTGAAGATCGATGCGGAAATGTCGGAGCTTGCGATCCTGCTGGGGATTCGCTCAGAGCACTGGCCGCTTATCGCGCAGGTGGTCGTCGAGGCGCATGACGAAAATGGGGAGGTCAAGTCCATCCGTACACTCCTCGAATCACACGGCTTTATCGTGAACACGGAGGTCCACCCGACTCTTGGCGCGGGTGCGCTGCAGTGTGTGTACGCGGTGCGCGAAGGCGCTCTCGACCGGCCTTCCGTTCTGACGGGGGAGCTCCTGCTTAGCGACCAGGACTCCTTTGCCGCCGCCCTGCGTCGAGCGTTGGCTCGCGTGCTCCCGGAGTACATGGTTCCACAGGAAGTGCGGTTGGTCGCCGAGCTTCCGAAATCGTATTCCGGCAAGCTCGACCGTGCCGCTCTGTCGTCGCTAGTCGGGCTTGGTAGCATCGCGCGCTCGGCCGAGATGCCGGCCACGCCCACGGAAATAGGCGTCGCAAAGCTGTGGCAGGCACTGCTCAAGCGAGAGGACATAGACGTCGACACCAGCTTCTTCGAGCTCGGCGCGAGCTCCCTCACTGTCATTCGGTTTACGACCGCAGTCCGAAGGCAGCTGGGCCGGGCGCTTAGCCTGGAGGATGCCTACATCCATGCCACGGTCCGTAAGGTCGCAGCTTTCCTGGATGCACAGGCCCAGGCGCTCTCGGTAGCAGAAATCGTTGCAGCGCCCGAGGCACGCTTTGAGCCGTTCCCTCTGACCGAAGTGCAGCAAGCGTACTGGCTAGGTCGCACTTCCGCCTTTGAGATGGGCAACGTCGCGACCCACGGTTATCTTGAGCTCGACGTGGCAGAGCTGTCGCTGTCACGGTTCTCGGCGGCGATGAATGCGCTCATCCGGCGCCACGACATGCTGCGTGCTGTCGTGACTGAGGATGGGCGTCAGCGCATCCTTTCGCGCGTCCCTGAATATCAGCCTGCTTATGAGGACCTATCGCCCGCAGAGGACCTTAGCCACGCGATCGACGCGGTGCGCGAAGACATGTCCCACACGGTCTTCGATCTTTCCCAATGGCCGTCCTTCGAGGTGCGCGTCTCGAAGTTGGTCTCGACATTTCGTATCCATTTCAGCATCGATGCTCTGGCGGTCGACGGTGTCAGTGCGTTGCTCCTGGCGCGCGATCTGAGTCGGGTCTACGCAGGTCACGAGCAGGAGCTGCCCGCTCTCCCGTCGGCCTCCTTTCGTGACTACGTGATGGCGCGAAATGCGCTGCGCGAAAGCGCTGCGTACGTGCGTGCCAGAAACTACTGGATCGAGCGCATCGATACGCTTCCGGGCGCACCTCGGCTTCCGTTGGCGGTCGGGCTGGCAGAGATCGCGTCGCCGCATTTTACGCGCCGGTGCGTGATGATCGACGCCGCTCGCTGGCGCGCGCTGCAGGCACACGCGGGCAAGCGTGGCCTAACAGCCTCGGCCGTCGTGCTTGCCGCCTACTGCGAGGTGCTCGCGATCTGGAGCAATACACGGCACTTTCTCGTCAATCTTCCGGTCTCAGAGCGTGGCACGGCTGGCGATGGCTTAGAGAACGTCGTCGGTAACTTCACGCGCACCCTGCTCCTGGAAGTCGATGTGCGCGAGCCTGCGAGCTTCAGCGACGCGGCGCGCGTGATTCACGCGCAGCTGTTCAGGGATCTCTCCCACAGTGCGTTCGACGGCATCGAGCTGCAGCGCGCCCGAGCGCGGCGCGGAGCGACGATCACGCAGGCTCATGCGCCTATCGTCTTCACCGGCATGCTCGGTTACGCGGGTGATGGCGAAGACGGCGGGCACGCCTTTGATCTCGGTAAGGACGTATTCGGCATCACTCAGACGCCGCAAGTTTTGCTAGACGTCACGGCACTAGAGCGCCAGGGCGAGCTGCTGGTGAACTGCGATAGTGTGGATGCGGCATTCCCGGAGGGAGTGCTCGATCAGATGTGCACAGCTCTCAGAGATCGCCTCTCCGCATTAGCCGGCGAGCCGGCCGCCTTCGAGGCGAGCTTTGGCCGCCTTATGCGCGCTGACTCGGTTTGCGCGTGGACGCGGGAGGCGCCGATAGAACAGGGGACAGGTCAGACTCTACACGGCCTGTTCATGCAGTCGGTGCGTCGGCATCCTGAGCGTGTGGCCGTCTCAGCAGGAGCTTCAGACCTTACCTTTTACGAAGTCGACGTACGAGCACGAGGCCTTGCCGAGCGCCTGAAGTCGGCGGCGCTGCTGCCCGGGGAGTACGTTGCGGTTGTGATGGACAAGGGCTGGGAGCAGGTCGTTGCCACACTTGGCATTCTGATGGCGGGGGGGGCGTACATGCCGATCGATACCCGCGTCACCCAGCTACGCCGGGAGGAGTATCTCGACGCAGGCAAGGTACGAATCGTGGTTACCCAGCCGCATCTTGCCAATGTAGGGCAGCTTTTGGACCGCGAGGTGATCGTCGTCGATTCCGCCCTGGCAGCCCCCGAGGGGCTTGAGATCACAGGCACGGGCGACAATGTCGCCTACGTCATCTTCACGTCGGGTTCCACCGGTGCGCCTAAGGGTGTGGTCATCGACCACCGCGGCGCAGTGAATACGGTACTGGATATCAACCAACGTTTCGGCGTGACCGAGCACGATGCTGTGCTCGCGGTGTCGTCACTTGGCTTTGACCTTTCGGTTTACGACATATTCGGTGTCTTGGCTGCAGGTGGTAAGGTGGTCTTTCCCGACCCGATGGCGTCGCTCGACCCGGAAAGCTGGGTCGAGATCATGGTGCGCGCTGGCGTCACGCTCTGGAACACCGTGCCTATGCTGATGCAGCATCTGGTTGAGTACCTGGAGGTGGCAGGTACACCAGAGCGGCTTTCGTTGCGTCAGGTACTGCTCAGCGGGGACTGGGTCCCAGTCGCGCTGGCCGATCGAATTCGTGATGTGCAGCCCTGCGCGCAGGTGGTGAGTCTAGGCGGAGCAACTGAGGCCTCGATCTGGTCGATCTACTTTCCGATCGATGTTGTTGATCCCAGCTGGCGGAGCATTCCATACGGACGCGCGCTGGCCGGTCAAGGAGTACTCGTCTTGGATGCGACGCTTACGCCATGTCCCACCTGGGTAGCGGGAGAGCTGTACATCGCCGGAATCGGCCTCGCCTGCGGTTATCTCGGTGATGCGGCGCTGACTGCTGAACGGTTCATCATTCATCCGGAGAATAGCGAAAGGCTGTATCGCACCGGCGATCTAGGACGCTACTTGCCCGACGGGAACATTGAATTTCTCGGCCGTCAAGATACTCAGATTAAGATTCAAGGATACCGCCTGGAGCTTGGCGAGGTGGAAAGCCTCATCGCTCAGCACGCACACGTCGAACGCGCCGTAGTCGTCCCGGAGCGCGAGGGGCGCGAGGTGCGATCGCTCGTTGCCTATCTGACACTTTCACCAGACGTGCGACCTGAGCAGGTGACGGTCGATGACGTTGTTGCGGTTCGGACGATGGACGCAGAGCTCTATCAGCAGCAGTGGCTTGCGGTGTTGCGCGGCTCGCAGCAGGTGGCCACGCAGCAGATTCGACCCGAGGAGACCGCCGAAGCGGGCGCGTTACGCGATCGCTTGATCCGTCAGTACCAGAATGCGGTCGTCCAGTTGATGACCTCGCTCGGACTCTTTCTTACGCCTGGTACGAAGCTCCCAGTCGATGAGATTATGGCATCGCATCGCATCGCTCCGCGCTATCGCCGCTGGCTTGACCGGGCTCTCTCCTTTCTAGAGGAGCGAGGGGTGGTGACCTTGCAGGGCGAAACCGTGGAGACATGTCGTTCTGTGGCAGGCCTCTACGACCCAAGCATCGAGACTCCTGCGCTTCCTTTGCTCGAGATGTTGACGGAAAACATTCACTCGGCGGAGAGCTACGCGAGCGAGGAGACGGCCGGCAAGTATCAGGAGTACTTTGCAGCGTCCCACCAGGCACTGTCTTCCGTGCTCGAGCACCTCGGCACGCGTTGGTCCACTCCGCCCCGCGTGCTGGAGGTAGGGGCAGGTTATGGGTCTTTGACCGCTCACGTACTCCCGCGCTTGCCACCTGGCAGCAGTTTCGCTTTCACTGACATCTCGCCGTTTTTCCTCGACCGCGCCAAGGCCTTATTCGAGGACTACAACGACGTTGAGTACCTCATGTTCGACATGGATGTGTCCCCTGAGCTCCAAGGCCGGCAGCGGAACAGCTATGACCTGATTCTTGCATCGAGCGTGCTGCACAACGCTCGCGATCTGAAAAAGACGATTCAGCACATGCGAACGCTGCTCGCACCTGGTGGGATGCTCTTGCTGATCGAGGAAACGCGATTCTTCCCATTCTTTGATTTGGGAATGGGGCTACAACAGGGTTTCGATGGCCGGGAGGACGAAGCTGAGCGGCCCGCCCACCCACTGATCTCTAGAGAACGCTGGTGCGCGCTCCTCCGGGAAAATGGCTTTCCCGAAGCACGCGTGATCTACACGCCGGGTACGGCAGCGGATGTCTTCCACTTCGACGTCGTCGTGGCCCAATCGGCGCTGCATGCCGTGGTGCTCGATGAGGGGGCGCTCGCGCGCTCGCTCGCGCAAAAGCTGCCGGCTTACGTAGTCCCGCGCGCCTTTATCGTGCTGGACGCGCTGCCGCTGAACGCTACGGGCAAGGTGAATCGCGCAGCCCTCGCGCTGGCGCGCCCCGAGGTTCTGGCCTCAGACACGTCATACGTTGCGCCGAGCACTCCTCTCGAGATTGAGCTCTCGGAGATCTGGAAGGCGGTGCTTCGTGTCGAGCGCGTCGGGACGGATGACCACTTCCTACGGATCGGCGGAGACTCTTTGTTGGCGGCTAAAGTGGCCATTACGATCAGAGCGCGGTTCGCAATCGACTTTCCCATCCGCGCGCTGTTCGAAGCCACCTTGGGAGAGGTCGCTCAGCTGGTCTCGCTCGCGCAGGAGATCGCGGCGCCCCAACCAGCGGTCAGTGGCTTTGAAGGAATGCTCGGAGGTGAAGTGTGAGTGCGGTTCGCTTACTCTCTCAGCTTTCTTCCCGGGGTGTTCAGTTCTGGGTCGAAGGAGGCGCGCTGCGCTACCGCGCAAAGGAGGGCGTGCTTTTAGCCGATACGGTAGAGGAGCTACGCAAGTACAAGTCCGAGATCATCAGCCTCCTGTCGACGCTCGGTCGTACGCACTCTGAGCGCGAGCCGACGACGATCTCGCGCCGCCCCCCTGGTGCGAGCGCCCCCGCATCGTTCGCTCAGGAGCGCTTCCTGTTCGTCGATAGCTTACAGGGGCCGAACACGAGCTATAACCTGACTTCCGCGTTCGAGATTCGTGGAAATTTGGATGCGGACGCGCTGCTCGCCAGCATGCGCGAGATTGTGCGGCGCCACGAAATCCTGCGTACATGCTTCGAGCGCGTGCAGGGAGGCTTCGTGCAGCGCGTGATCGCGTGGTCACCGGAGTTGCCCGTGATCGACGTCGACGCCCTGGAAGCGTGCGAGGATGCGCGTGTGCTTAGCGAGGTGCTCGAACGGGAGACGATCACACCGTTCGATCTCGAGCGCGGTCCGCACGTGCGCCATACGTTGTTACGCCTCGCCCCGGACAGGCACTTCCTGATCGTGGGCATGCATCACATCGTATCGGACGACGCTTCGATCGAGGTGTTCGTTCGCGAGCTTCAGCATCTGTACCCACGCTACGTGCAGGGGCTGCCGGCGGAGCTCGAGCCCTTGCCGATCCAGTACGGAGACGTCGCGTACGATCAGCGCAATCGGGTCGATGCCCACGCACGGTCACAGCGGATTACGTACTGGCAAAAGACGCTGGAACATGCACCCGCGTTGCTTGCGCTGCCGTACGATCGACCGCGCCCGCCGGTGCAAACTAGCGCGGGTGGGTCGCTACCTTTTCAGCTCGCACCAGAGCTTGCCCGGCGCGCCGCTGAGCTCGGCACAAGGCTTGGTTGCACGGTGTTTCATGTGTATTTGGCTGCGTACGTATTGGCGCTCTACAAGTACACGGGCGAGCGTGACCTTACCATTGGAATACCGGCCAGCGGCCGGTCCGATTCAGCAACTGCGCGACTGATCGGTCCCTTCATCAACATGCTCCCGATTCGCACTTCCCTCGACGGTGAGCCCACCCTGGCCGACGTGGTGGCAAGATTGCGCGCGCAGGTGAGTTCCGCGCTAGACCACGATCTGCCGTTCGAGCACATCGTAAGAGAAGCCCGCCCTCCACGCAGTGCGAGCCATTCGCCCTTGTTTCAGGTAATGTTCGCGCTCGAGAGCACGCGCATTGGGATCATGGAGCTTCCGGGTGTGGAGATCCGCACGCTGGTCGCAGAGGAGCGAGCAGCCAAGTACGACCTTACTTTGATGGTCCGGCCTGAGGAAGCGGGTCTTGCTGCTCTGCTCAAGTACAACGAAGACCTGTTCGACCGCGAGACGATGGCGCGATTCGCGGGCCACTATAGGCAGGTGCTGACTGAGGTCGTGGAGCGCCCAGACAGTCGGCTAGGGGAGCTCTGTGCGCTCACCCCGGCGGAGCGCATCCGGCATACGAGTACGTGGAATAGCGAGCACAAAGGATACCCTTACGAGACGTGCCTGCATGCTCTGTTCGAGGCCCAGGTACGAAGAACTCCGGACGCCATCGCGCTCGAGTTCGAAGACAGAAAGCTTAGCTACCGGGCGCTCAATGCAGAGGCCAACCGTCTGGCACACTTACTGATCGAGCTCGGGGTAGGCAGCGAGCATCTGGTCGGCATCGCTGCCGGCCGGTCGGTCGAAATGGTCGTGGCGGTGCTTGCTGTGCTGAAAGCCTCGGCCGCCTACGTTCCCATCGACCCGGACTATCCTCTCGCTCGCCAATCGTTCATGGTCGAAGATGCCCGCATCCAGGTGCTCTTGGCCGATGGCGCTGCAAGCGAGCTACCGGATGTCGCGACCACGATCGATCTTTGCGCGCGTACACGTTGGGCGCACTACGATCCGAGCGATCCGCCGCTGCGCGCAAGGCCCGATAACGCAGCCTACGTGATCTACACGTCTGGCTCTACGGGCAAGCCCAAAGCGGTGCTCACCGAGCACCGCGCGATCTGCAACAACCTGCTCTGGATGAACGACGGCTGGCCGCTCGCCTCCGATGATGCCCTGCTCCTTAAGGCCTCCTTCAGCTTCGATGTGTCGCTAAAAGAAATTCTTTGGCCGCTTATCGCAGGTGCACGGCTGGTCATTGCGCGGCCTGGTGGACACCTTGATCCCGCATATCTCCACGACATCATTGCAACGCGCGCGGTTACCGTCGTGCATCTTGTTCCGACCATGCTCGAGTACTTCTTGCGTGAGCAAGGTAACACGAGCACCCACGGACTCCGGATCGTCATGTGCGGAGGCGAGGCGCTCTCGGCCGCGCTCAAGGAGCGGTTCTGTCAGGCATACGACGCGGGGTTGTTGCACCTCTACGGCCCCACCGAGGCCTCAATCGCGGTAACGGGGTGCTTGCTCCATCGCGGAGATGGTCGCACGCGTATTCCGCTCGGCTTTCCAATGCCGGGATCGCAGCTCTACGTAGTTGACTCTGACGCTCAACTTGTGCCGGTGGGCGTGGTAGGTGAGCTGCTGATCGGCGGTGTGCCACTGGCGCGCGGCTATGCCGGCCGTCCCGCGTTGACGGCCGACCGATTCATGCCCGACCCGTTCTCATGCAAGCCAGGCGCGCGACTCTATCGCACGGGGGATTTGGCCCGTCAGCGCTTGTCTGGCGAGCTTGAGTACGTGCGGCGCGTCGACCGTCAAGTCAAGGTACGAGGCTTGCGCATCGAGCTTGGTGAGGTCGAGTCCGCGCTGCGTGCTGAGCCGCAGGTGGAGGACGCGGTGGTGCTCGTGCACAAAGGGAACCAAGCGGCACAGCTCAACGCCTACGTAGTGCTCGCGCAAACCGTCGAATTGCGGGGAGCGCCAGAGCGTCTGCAGAGGCAGCTCCGTACGCGGCTGCCTGAGTACATGGTGCCATCCACGATTACGATCGTACCGAACCTGCCGGCAGGACCGAACGGTAAGGTTGATGCGGAAGCGCTTACAAAGATCGTTTCTGCAAACGACCCTGTAAAACCGCGGGCGGCTGCGAGCTTTGGGCTCAGTGCACTCGAGCGGCAACTTGCTCAAATCTGGTGCGAGGTGCTGCAGGTACGCGAAGTCGGGCGCGGCACCAACTTCTTCGATGTGGGCGGGCACTCCCTTTCCCTTGTAGAGGTGCAGACGCGAATTCAAGAGCGTCTGGCGCTGAAGCTGAGCGTGACCGACCTCTTCCTGCATCCAACGATCGCAGGTCTGGCCGAGCACTTGAAGGAAAAACTCGGGGGCACTCCCGTGGCACCTGCGGAAAAGAGTGGGTCCAGCGTGGTGCCGCTAGCGCGCTTGTCAGATAGGCAGGAGGAAAGCATCGCGGTGGTTGGGGTGGCATGCCGACTGCCGGGGGCGCTCGACGTCGAGGCCTTCTGGGAGAATCTGGTCGGGGGGGTCGAGGCGGTCCAGTGGTTCTCCGCAGAGGAGCTGGAAGCATCGGGGGTACCCAAGGAGTTGCGCACGCACGAACGCTACGTGCCCGCCCGTGCGCTGGTAGCAGGTCCGATCGAGCACTTCGACGCGGCGTTCTTCGGCTTCTCAGGACGCGAGGCTGAGTTGGTCGATCCACAGATCCGACTGCTGCTTGAGAGCGCGCAGAACGCGCTCGACGATGCGGGCTGCGATCCCCAGGCGTTTCAAAGGCGAGGCGAGCGCACCATCGGCACCTTCGTAGCGGTGTCGCGCAGCTCCTACTACCTCAATCGTCTTCAGCATGACGAAGTGCTTTTGCGTCGCTTCGGCCCGCTGCAGATCGCGATGGTGACCGATAAGAGTTACGCAGCGACGCAGCTTGCGTACCGCCTCGATTTACAGGGGCCCGCGCTCAGCGTCGACACGGCTTGCTCGTCCTCTCTGGTGGCCGTGCACCAGGCATGTCGCGCTCTGGCATCGTTCGAATGTGACGCTGCACTCGCAGGAGGTGCGAGCGTGGATGTACCGCTTGAGGCCGGATACATCGCTGCCGAGGGTAACATCGGGTCCGTCACGGGACGCTGCAGACCGTTCGATGAGTCAGCCGATGGGACCGTCAAGGGCAGTGGCGCCACTATGCTGGTGCTCAAGCGGCTCTCGGATGCACTGGCCGACGGTGACCGCGTCTACGCGGTCGTGCGCGGCTCAGCCGTGAACAACGACGGATCCGCGAAGGTGGGCTTCACGGCGCCCGGCGCGCGTGGGCAAGCTGCTGTCATCCGTCGTGCGTTGGCCCGCGCGGACGTGGCGCCGGAAACAGTAAGCTTCGTGGAGACGCACGGAACGGGAACTCTGTTGGGCGACCCGATCGAGGTCGAAGCCTTACGGCGAGCATTTCCGGAGGGCCATATCGCACTTGGTGCGGTCAAAGCCAACGTGGGCCACCTTGACGCTGCCGCAGGCGCCACGGGTCTGTTGAAGGCGGTGCTAGCGCTGCACCACCGCGTGATCCCACCGCATCCCAGCTTCGAGCAGCCGAACAGTAAGATCGATTTTGAATCCACACCGTTCTACGTGAACACCACCCCGATCGTGTGGCCGCGTAATGGTACGGCACGGCGAGCGGGAGTGAGCAGCTTCGGTATCGGGGGCACCAACGCCCACTTGGTTCTGGAGGAGGGACCAAGCGCGGCGAAGTCAGCCGGGCTCAGCGCCCCCGCCCATAGTGAACTTGTGCTTCTTTCCGCCCACACGCCCAGCGCGCTTTCTGCACAAGTAGAACGCCTGCGACTGCATCTAGACCGCGAGCCATCCGTGGCGCTGTCGGACGTCGCTGCGACGCTTTCAACGGGGCGTCGACAACTTGCATGCCGGGTAGCATTCGTGTGCACAAGCGTGGTCGAGCTCAAGGCGCAGCTCAGTGGCTTTCGCCCGGAGCAGGCTCAGCAGGTGGCGGCCACAAAGTCCTTGGTGACGTTTCTGTTTCCGGGACAGGGCGTTCCTTACCAAGGAGTTGCCGAGGCGCTCTACCAGACGTATCCACCCTTTCGCCGCCGCATCGATTTCGCAGCCGAGGCGCTGGGCGATTCCCTTGTGGGCGATATTCGTGACGTGCTCTGCAAGCCCAGCGCTGCGGGTACGGACACTCAGAACACGGCCCTCGCCCAGCCCGCGCTGCTCTCGCTTAGTTACGCGCTCGTGGGTTGTCTCGAAGACTTCGGCATCGAGGCGGACCAGCTATCCGGTCACAGCATCGGGGAGCTTTCGGCAGCCGCGACCGCAGGTGTACTTAGTTGGAACCAGGCCCTGGCCGTGGCCGCGGTACGTGGCCGCTTGATGCAGGCCTGCGAAGAGGGAGCGATGCTCGCCGTAGCGCGTTCTGAATCGGAGCTGGGCGCATGGCTGGGCGACGGCTGCGAGCTTGCGGCGGTGAACGGGCCCGACCAATGCGTGATCGCTGGGCCGCGTCAGGCCATGGAGGTGCTTGAGCACAAGCTGCAGACGGAGCGCATCCCTACGGTCCGGCTCCCGACCGCGCGTGCGTTCCACACCTCCGGGATGGAGGACGCTGCGCAAGGGCTCTCTACATTCCTCGTGCAGCAGTCGCTTTGCGCGCCGCGCATTCCCTTCACCTCGAATCTCACGGGCAGCTTCATCACGGACGCCGAGGCCTGCGAACCTGAGTATTGGGGCAGGCAGTTGCGCGGCACCGTCCGCTTCTTCGATCAGCTAAGCGAGCTTCTGCGAACGCCTCATGCCGTGCTCGTGGAGCTCGGACCTATCCCGCAGATTTCTGGCATGGTGCGGCGTCATCCGGCTTACGCCCACCAAACCGTGCTGAGCGTGTCTGCGGGGCAGCGAGAAGGGGGACTGACGCTGGCCTCGCTCTTACGCCTGGTCGGTCAGCTGTGGATGTTCGGCGTGTCCTGTGATTGGCAACGTCGCTACGAAGGTCCTCGACCGCAACCGGTGCGCCTGCCGGGATATCCCTTCGAGCGTTTGCTGCATTGGGTTGGGCCTCGGCGCGCGGATGTTCCAGCTGAGCCGGGCATCGCACACAGTAAGGTCTGCGAATCGGCGCCGAAACTCGAGCTCGCGCTAAATCCGCACCCGGACACACGCGCGCGAGTTCAGAGTTTGTATCGCCAGCTTGTGGCCGATCGGGAGTTTTCGGGGGACGAAGATTTCTTTGCAGCAGGAGGCTCTTCGCTTATCGCCGCACAGTTGATAGGCGAGATCGAACGTGCGCTCGCTGTCCGGATCTCAATTCGAGAGTTCTACGAAGATCCGCGGATCGATGCGTTGGTTGCGGCCATCCATCGAGAGCAAGAGGCTGCGCATGGGGAGAGCCGCGACCGGCTTGAGCTTTGAGCGGCTCAGACGTTGAGCAGCTCAGACGTTGAAAGGAAGTATCAGATGCGCTCTGGAGTGCTCACGAGTTGGTTCGAACCGAAGGTCGCAAGCGACGATTTCTTTGTACGCCCGGACTTTAACCTGGGGCAATTTTTCTACTCGGCCGAAACGGCACGGGCGCTTATCGATGCACTTGATCGTTACGAAAACCCCTGTTGTTTGTGTACACCCCGCCTGGCAGCGGAGTGGCATGTGCGTGGGCGCGACGTGAGATTGCTCGAGTACGATCTAAGGTTTGCTCGCCTCGCGGGGTTCCGAAGGTTCGATGTGCTGCGACCCGAGCCTTGTCACGAGATATTCGATGCGGTGATCTTCGATCCCATCTTCGAGCCTGCGCCAATTCTGCGTAAGGCGCTCGACCTCGTCGTGGGTAAGGACCGGATTGGTAAGACGCATGTCTTCATGACCTTCCCGATCGACCGTGAGCAAGAACTCCGTGAGGCATTTGCACCTTACGGTCTTGCGCGCCTGCCATTTTCGCTCCGTTACAACAACGTCAAGCCTGGCTGTGACGACCTATTTGTACTGTATGGAAACCGAACGCTGTAAGGCCAAGCGCTGCGGCGCCGCAGGAGATCATCATGATTGCGATCGAGAACGTATCGAAGCTATATCAACGCGGACCCAGTCAGGTGGCGGCGCTCAAAGACGTGAGCTTGAGCTTTGGGGATGGCCGTTTCATCGCCCTGATGGGGCCATCAGGATCCGGAAAATCTACCTTGCTCAACTTAGTGTCCGGACTGGACATTCCGACCACCGGACGTATCTCTGTTGACGGCTACTCGCTTGAGTCCATGCACGATTCGGCGCTGACAAAGTTCCGCTCGACGCATATCGGAATTGTATTCCAATCCTTTAATCTCGTGCCGGTACTGAGCGCGCTCGAAAATGTCGCCTTACCTCTTTTGCTGAGGCCGCTATCTCGCGCAGATCGTCTGAAGCGTGCACGTACCGCACTCGAGATCGTGGGTCTTGCCCAGCGGCTCGACCATCGTCCCAACACGCTCTCGGGTGGTGAGCAACAAAGGGTGGCGATTGCCAGAGCGATTGTCACAGACCCTAAGGTCATCGTCGCGGACGAGCCGACTGGCGATTTGGATGCGGAGAACGCGGCAGCGATCCTCGGTCTTTTGAGAGAGCTGCGCAAGACGTTGGGAAAGACCGTGCTGATGGTGACTCACGACGCGCGCGCAGAAGGTTACGTCGACGAGACACACGTGCTGGATAAGGGCATCCTGAGCAGCGCGGCGCTGGTGCGGGGGGCCGCATGAGCTACTTCGGGTTGGTGCTGCGCAACCTTTTGCGCAACCGGCTTCGTGCCGTCTTTACGGTAGGTTCGGTTGCCATGGCGACGGCGCTCACGTGTCTGATGCTGACGATGCCCGCCGGTTTCGATCGGCTGATCTCCGCCCTCTCCAGCGAGTCGCGCGTAGCCGTGCATGCAAAGGCGGGTTTCGTGTTCACGCTTCCTCCTGCGTACCTCGAGAAGGTGCGCACGCTTGAGGGCGTCGAGGCGGCGTCCAGCTCGACATGGTTTGGTGGTATTCATGACGAGAAAGCAGGCGTGGAGTTCGCAAGCTTTGCCGTCGACCCCCAAGCGGCCAAGGATGTGTTCGCCGACTACCCCATCGACGAGCAGGCGTTCGCTTCCTTCGTGCACGAACGGCAGGGCGCTTTGGTAGGTAGGGCGACTATGAAAAGTAAGGGCTGGCACCTGGGCGATAGGGTAAGCCTGACTAGCCCCGGCTACGGGGTAACGCTCGACCTTCGTATCGTGGGCGTGATCGACAGCCCCCAGATGGGCGAAGTCTGGTTTCAACGTGCTTACCTCGAGGAGTCACTGCGCGCCGAGGGACGTTCGTTTCCAGGGATTGGCACCCTGTGGGTCCGCGTTGCCAACCAGGCCAAAGTACCGAGCGTCATCCAAACGATCGATGCGAAGTTTGCGGCGGGCGAGGTGCACACCGCGACGGAGACTGAGCGAGATTTCAACGCTGATCTCTACGGGGGCATGGAGGGCATCCTGGGTATCATTGCTCTCGTCACCACTATCGTCAGTCTGTCGATCGTATTCATAGGCGCGAGCACGGCGAGCGTGACGGTGCGCGAGCGGGCAGGGGAGATCGCAGTGCTGCGAGCGCTCGGCTTTTCACGCCGCACGCTATTTGGTCTGCTCATCGCCGAAACCACAGTGCTCGCTTCATTTGCAGGTGCGCTCGGGGTGCTGTTGGCCATCTTGCTCACAGCCTTGATGCGCGGCGCCGCAGAACGGGCGGGCGGGATGTTGTCTATGCTGCAGGCATTCGTGGTGGGGCCCGGCGTCGTGGCCCAGGGCTTCGCCATCGCCGTGCTGATCGGCGTACTCGCGGGTCTCGTGCCCGCTGCGTCGGCGGTGCGGCGCGGCATCACGGTCACACTGAAGGAGGTGTTCTGATGGGACTGCCTATGAGCTACGCTGCCCGCAATTTATTGGCCCGGCGCGGTCGCGTGCTGATGACCTCCGGTGTGACCGGTCTTACGGTACTCGCCGTGGCGCTGGTAGGGAGCTTGATCACCGGCATTCAGGCCGCCTTCGTGCAGGCGGCCGAGCCACTCAACCTCGTGGTCTTGCGTAAGGGCGCGGACAATGAGAGCAGTAGTTGGATCTCGCGTGACGCGGCACAGATTGTTCGTTCTCTTCCCGGCTTGGCTCTAAGCAAGGGAGGTGCCCCGCTCGCGTCCGCCGAGCTCATCGTGCAGCCCTTCGCCACGACTCGCCGCGGTGATCAGGAGAATGTGCTGATACGCGGTGTCGAGCCCGTGGCGCTTGAGATCCATGAAAAGGTGCACTTCACACAAGGCCGGATGTTCCGTCCCGGCACGAGGGAGATCATCGTCGGTAGCTCCGCCGCAAATCGCTACGCGGGGACGGAGTTGGGATCCTCGCTGCAGTTTGGTGGACGGCCCTTCCAGGTCGTCGGAGTGTTCAAAGCCGAGGGCTCGAGCTTCGAGAGCGAGATCTGGGCCGACGCCCATCAGCTCGCAGAAGACGCACGCCGCGCGCTTCCGTTCTCGGCGCTCTACTTGCGTGCCCAGAGTCTAGAAGACCGGGCGGCACTCATCGAGGCGATTGGACGAGACCGCCGGCTTGCGCTGAGCGCCCTGCCTGAGCCTTACTATTACGAGAAACGCGCTGACACAGCCAATGCGCTCTATGCCATTTTGCTCGTGATCGTGCTGCTTGCGGGCACGAGTGCGGTGTTTGGCGCAACGAACACCCATCACGCTGCCGTCCAGGCACGCGTGGCCGAGATTGGCACCTTACGCGCGCTCGGTTTCTCGCGAGGCTCGATCGTGCGTTCGCTGCTGCTGGAGTCGGTTCTCGTCAGCATGATCGGATTCGTCTCAGGTGCGGCGTTGGCCGCGGCAATCGCCTTCTTCGTGAGTGCCGCCGCGGGTGGCGTAGGAATTCCTACCAGCTCGTTTACGACTCTCATCGTCGAGCTGCCCGTGGGTCTGCGCCAGCTCGCCATCCCGTGTCTGCTTGCGGGCGCCATCGGCCTGCTCGGCGGTCTGGTGCCAGCGGTCAAGGCTTCTGGTCTCAAGCCCGTGGACGCGCTGCGGCGGCAGTGATGGAAAGGAATAGAAAAGTGTCTAGTCTCAACCTGAGCTCGCATAAGAAGTGGCTCGCTTGGCCGCTTACATGGCTGCTGGCGCTCTCGTCCGTCCGCACGGTGCGCGCTGACGAAGTGCCCCATCATAGTAAGCCTGCGCGTCTGCCTGTGCCGACGGCAAAGTGCCCGGAAATACTCGAAGGTACCGTGGCCGTACTGGATGCCAAGGTGCGCGTGCTTGCCCGCGGACGGCATCCCGGTGGTCCTCTGATTCTCTATTGGCACGGCACGGACAGCACTCCGGAACGCGAGCTTGCGGACGGTATCGGTCAGAGCACGCTCGAGCAAATACGAAAGGGCGCAGGGCTCGTGGTAGCCATGCTGAGTGGCTTCGGACACGGCCAGAATACCAGCGGAAATGCAGTCTGGTTCGACAGCGATATGGCCGTAGCAGACGAGGTAGTTGCATGCGCGCTCGAGCAAGTGAAGATCGAGCCCTCGCGTATTCACGTCATGGGGATGAGCGCGGGAGGTTTACAGACCGCTGCGTTCGCATACCGACGATCGCACTACGTAGCGAGCGTCGTCACGTACTCGGGGGGCCACGTGGTGTTCAAGGAGCATGACTTCACTGACGCGCAGGCGAGTGACCCCTCCAATCACTTTGCCGCGTTGCTGTTCTATGGTGGTTCCACAGACTTCGTCGGAATGAGCTTCGAGGAGGGAAGCAGGACCTACCAAAAGATCCTCCGTCAGCGAGGGCACTTTGCGGTGCTGTGCGATCACGGTAAAGGACACATCATCCCAAAAAATGGCGGAGATCTCGCGTTCCGATTTTTCAATGCCCATCCCTTCGGGGTCAGTCCTTCGCCCTATGAAGAAAAGGGCATGCCTGCGGCATTTCCGCGGTTCTGCAAACCCTGAGGCCAAAATGGCCGGAGACCCTCAGGGGGTACACTCGAGGGTGGCGAGGGGGCCGCCCGCTGTCTCGTTGAGGTCGCTGCGCTCCACGCAGCCGAAGCCCACCTGCGACAGCACTCCGCAGCGACCTTCCGGTCGGCAGCAGCCCTTCAGCATCGTGCCGATTGAACTGACAGACTCCGGGCAATCCACGGTTTCTTTCCCGGGTTGGTCGAGCCCTTCGCAGCCGTCGTCAAGCGCAGCGCCGCAAATATTGTCGCTGTCTTCATCGCAGCACGGACCGTAAGTCACGGCGTACTCCTCGATCGTGACCGACTCGGTGCACAGCTTGCCTGCGCACATGACAGACTCGGTTGCGGCGGAATCGAGCTTTTCTTGCCCGTCCCCGCTCTCATCGCCGCCGCACCCGGCGGCCGCCCATACCATCAGGCTCGCCGTTAAGAGTCGGCTCGCCGCGTCGTTCATTTTTTGCCTCATTGTCTTCTCCGTCATCAATGTGAAATCAATGCTATCACATTGCCAATGTGTTGCATTGAAGGAGGATGGTCAATGCGGTCAATGCGGCGTCGAATTTTGAAACTAGCTGCGGCCGCGGCTGTTGCACTGAGCGCATTCGGGGTGACTGCGGTCCGCGCGGAGCCTGTGGGCGGGGAGGCACCTGAAGGCGCGCCGTGGACGGCGCAGCGTGCCGTCGCCCGCGCGCTCGCTACGTCTCCCGCCATCCGCTCAGCGCAGGCGGCGGTGGACGAGGCGCGTGCCGTGCGCGATGAGCGGGGTCGGCAGTTCGCGCCGCAAATTGACGTGCGGGCCAGTTACACGCGGCTAAGCCCCGTGCAGCAGGGCGAGCTCATCAAACCGGATGAGGTCGCAAACCAACGTTATCGTCAGCGCGTGCTCGCCATCGACGACCCCGAAACGCGGGCGGCGTTTACCGCGCTTTCCAACACGTTCACCGACACCACGCTCCCCGTGGTGCTGAATCAATACCGCGTACAGGGGGCGCTAAGCCTACCGCTCACGCAGTGGTTCTTCGCCGTGTGGCCAAACTATCGTGCCGCGCGGGGGTTCGAGCGCGCTCGCCGCTACGAGGTCGAGGCGGAACGCGCGGCCGTCGCGCTCCAGACGCGGCAGGTTTTCTACGAATGGTTGGGAGCCGAGGCGGCCCTCGAAGTGGTCGAAGCATCGCAGACGACGGTGGACGCGCAGCGTGCACAGACTGAGGTGCTCGTGGTCGGTGGGGTTCTTATGCCTCTTGAAGCACTGCGCATGGCTGCGCGCGCTGCTCAAGCTGCTGTCGAGGTCTCGAGGGCCCGAGGGCATGTTGAAGCACTGAAGCGAGCGCTGCACGTGCTCCTACACTTGCCCTCCGAGGCACCATTGCTTGCGGCGCAGCTCGCCGAAGCACCTCTACCTCCCCCCCGGCCCCCTCTCCCCCAACTGGAGGTCCAGGCGCTGCAAGAACGACCGGACGTGCGGGCCCTCCAAACCGTGATTGCCGCAGACGGGTATGCCGAGCGAGCCGCTGGCGCAGACGCGTATCCTCAACTCAGCCTGCAGGGCAATCTGATCTACGCCAATCCCAATCCTAGGGTCTTCCCGCAAGAGGACGCCTTCGATGTGCTGTGGGATGCGGGGGCTGTCGTCAGCTGGTCGCCGAACGCAGTCGCCCGCTCGCGTGCACAGGTGCAGCAGCTTGGTGCGCGAAGGGCTCGCGCCCGGGCCGACCTTGCCACGCTGACGGATGAGGTGCGAAGCGAGCTTTCCGTGCGTCTCAGCGAGCTGCTCGCAAGCCGCGCCACTCTCGACACAAGCCTGCTTGCGGAGCAGGCGGCGGAGGAGAGTCTACGCGTGCTCAGCGATCAATTCCGCTCTGGTACGCGCCTTGTCACCGAGCTTATCGAAGCCGAGCAAGCGCTGACCGCGGCGCGCGTGGACCGGGTCCGCTCACGGGTCGCAGTGCAGCTCGCTGACGCGCGCATTCAGTACGCACTCGGGCGACCGTAGCGCCACCAAACAAAAGACCTCGATGACGTTTCGCGTCTCGCTCGTCATTGGAAGAGCGGACAGTTCGGCAGTCCGCGGGCGGGAGGGAGGCAAACGTCCGAACGGAGCGCCCTCACTCTCGGGGAGCACGGTGCTCAGGGATACGATCGAACGGAGGCACGCTTAGCTTTGCGGATAAGCTCTTGGAGGTCGACGACGATTTCTCGCTCTTCGCCCTGGCCAAACCGTAAGGTCGCGAATGCGCGGCGCAGGCATGCCCGCTGCTTGGTGTCGATGTCGCCGAGAAAACTGAGTGACTGCGGCGAGCCGTACTTGTTTAGTCGCAGTTGGGCCGTCGCGGGGATCTCGCCCAGACAGTCAGCCGCGGCGTCTGCAATGGCGAACAACGGCCGCTCTTCTTCGCTTGCTTCGCCAGAGAACGCGACCTGCGCGGCAGCTTCGCTGCGTTCGTCGCTAACCATCTCCGCCGTGGGTGCTGCAGGCGTCGCCGTGACCGATGCGCGATCTTCGCGCAGCAGCAGGATTGCACCCACCACAGTGGCGGCGATTCCGATCACGATACCGGCCACGATTCTGCCTCGTGTCGCATCATTGACAGTCTCTTTGCAGCCACTGACGGCCTCGCATGCCTCGTTCCTTTTGACCGTATTTCGATTGCTTAGCCCGCTTATCAGCAGGGCTAGTCCAGTCGTAAGCCCGGCGCCCAGAATGATTCCACCGGTGATTCGAGATGCGCGATGCAGCTCGAGACTCGTTTCTATCTCGGTATCGACACGCAGATCGATTGGCTCGTGCACGTCTATGGCCGCGCCGTTGCCCTGTGCCAGGGAGAGCGCGTATTCGCCCTTCGCCAAACGAGTTTCGCAAGAGCCCATGCAAAGCTGTTGGCGCATGGAGCTTCCGTCGAGGTACCGCCCATAGATCGTCTGATCGGGCAACGCGCGAATGGCAACGAGCACGGTATCCGCCGCCGGCGGTTCCGCGGTCTGCGCGGGTTGGTCCGCGGAGGGACTTGGCGGCGCAGGCGCAGTGGGGGATGAGCCGCCTCGGCTCTGGACCGACGCGATTTCAGACGCCGCGAACTCCCGCTTCGAACCGTCATGCAAGAGCATGAAAGCCTTCTCGCCGGGCACGTACTCGAGCAGCGTTCCTCGATACAAGGCGCCGGTCTTGAGTGTGACCGTGTCGAGCCCAACATTGCTTGGGCCGGGCTCGCTCGTTGCGCCGACAGTCGGGGGCGCCACGACCGTATCGGTGGCAGGCGCTGCTTCAATGAGGGGCGCGTCCGCTGCGCGCGTCTCCGGTTGTGCATAAGCGTTAGTGGCTGAAACCCAGCACACGCATACCCCTACAAAGAAACTCAGCGCCGTTGTCCTCATGGAGCGACTCCCTAGCGCCGTCCGCTACGCATGCAAAGGGAAGGCTTGCGGCTGTGCTGGTGTTGCTACCGCGAGTGCATCGGTCTCGCCCTAGAAATAAC
This sequence comes from Polyangiales bacterium, assembly GCA_046598735.1. Lineage (GTDB taxonomy): Bacteria > Myxococcota_A > Polyangia > Polyangiales > DASUME01 > DASUME01. The sequence continues at coordinate 6,355 of JBKJIA010000216.1, read as the reverse complement.
CTGCCGCCGGTGCAGGGCGCAGGCTCAGGGATTCAAGTCAGATAATCTCGAGGAGGCAGGTAGCGTTGCAACCATCGCCACCTTCGCGATTTCCATCGTCGCAATTCTCTCCGGCGTCGAGGTCGCCGTCACCGCAGGTGGCTTCGTCGAAACAGGCAACTAGCGCCTTGATGGTCGCCTTGGCATCGGCGGTGACTTCCGCACACACCACCGGGCACAACTTGATCTCGCCGTTCAACACATAGAACCCATCGTCGACGCACGCGGCCGGGTTGCTCACGGGCTTGAGGGTGCGCTTGAACCTGCCGCTTTCGTAGAACACCAGCACACGCGAGAAGTCCGCCGGGCCGTCGCTCGCGCTCATCGCGGGCGCAAACGTGCACGGTAGAGTCGCAGACTCCGTGACCGACGCGGCTACGGCACGGAACACCGCGTTGTAGTTCTCGTTGCGACAGTAAGGAAATCTCAAGCCGCCGCTCACCATGCTTAGACGCTGGTAGTCTGCCCCGATCCAACGATTGGTTCCGTCCCAACAGCCTCGCTCGATCAAGCCTGCAGCCGGGGACCAAGCCGTGTACGGATCGTTGGGGTTCTCTGCGACATTGACGATCGAATGAAAGCGCCAATTCGGCTGGCTGGGCGTGCCGAAGTAACGCGGTTCGAGCGAATAGAGCCACTTGACGAACTCGGTGTCCCTTGTTCCGGAGTCATCGTCGGTGACGAGCAAGAAGGTGCGAAAGGCGCCATCGCGCAGCCACTGCTGAAAGCCGGGCGCTGACCCGGCGATCTTCACGAGTTGCCTGGGTCCGGTGAAGTAGCCACTCACCTCGGTGCCGTTGAACGCCCGGCGGACTTTCACGAGCGCGTCGTTGCTGTCTATGCAGACGCTGTAGTGCTTGAAGCGATCGGTCTCTTTGGGCGGCCCGTTGGGATTGCAGGTCCCCGCCGCCAAAGGAGGTTCGATACAGATGCCATGGTCATCGCACTCGTTGCCACTGTTTTGCCCGATGGCACCGTGGCGGGAGATCACGATGACCCGGTAGTCAACTTCCGCCGTGGCTAGGATGGCCGCGAAGTCCTGATTGATGCGCGCCACGATGGCCTGGATGTACGCATCCATACTTCCTGAGTTATCGACCACGAGCATGATGTCGACCGGGCGTTTTCGAGGCAGGGCGGTGTAGGAACCGTAGGCACATGCGCCTTCTTCACCCATGGGGTCGCTACCGAGGAAGATCTCTTCGGCATCCGTAAGGCCGTCTCCATCGCTATCGATCAGGTTGGGATCGCTGGCCTGCTCGGCATCGGAAGGGAAAAGCGTCATGCCGCGATCGGGCAATGAGCGGGCCGCAACCGCCCACTGCTCGTCGCGGCCCGCATCGCCGCCCACTCCTCTGTTGGCCAGGAGCTCGATGGTGGGTCCGGGGCCGCAGGCAGATGACATGGCAGTAAGGGCCCCCCACAGCAACGCTGAGACCACCGAGGATGTGGCTCGGCCGCTGGACTGACGCGCTCGCGTACCACGCTTAAACCGCGCGTGAGGGGCCGCGCGGGCGAAGGACTGCATCATGGGAGCAATCTATCCCAGGCGCGTCTGTTCACGTTCTCCCATGTGAAAGCTCGGTCAGTCGGCTCACAAAACGAAGCGAAAAGTTGGAGCGAGTAACGCTACATTCGAGGGAGCGCTGCCATCGCTGCAGAATGTTTCAGCAACCTCCGGGCCAAATTTGACCCATACGTCATGCGAGAATTGATCAGCAGCTTATACTCCACCCCGCGTTTCCCTACTTGGATAGCGCCTACCCTTTCCGCCTTGCTTCTCATGGCTGCCGGTTGCTCCGGGGTTGGCAAGAAGGACGCAGAGGAGGACGCGGGTGCGTCGCGCAATCGCGATGCCTCCAGCTCGCTCGACTCAGGCTCGCCGGTAGACACCGACAGCGACGATGATGGGATCGACGACGCCGTCGATAACTGCTCTCAGTTGGCTAATGAAAGTCAGACTGACCAGGACAATGACGGCTGGGGTAATGCTTGCGACAACTGTCCTTCGGTAGCGAATCGTGATCAGGCCGACGAGGACGGCGATGGCCTCGGCGATGCGTGCAAGGACGGAATCTTGTTTGCGGGCGCGGATGACGATGGCGATGGGATCATCAACAAAGCGGATCGCTGCCCGCTCATCAACAGCCTGAACAACGCGGACAGTGACGGGGATTTCCGCGGTGACGCTTGTGACAACTGTGCTGGCGTCGCGAACTACGATCAGCTCGATACGGACAAAGACGGACAAGGAGATGCTTGCGAAGATAGCGGCATCGACATGATGGTCGACGGCGATGGCGACGGTTCTCCCGATGCGACGGACAACTGCGACAGCGACGTGAACCCCAATCAACTCGATGGGGACAAGGATGGTTTTGGCGATGCGTGCGACAACTGTCTGACGGTTGCGAACTTTACGCAGACCGACACGGACATGGATGGAATAGGCAACGCCTGCGAGCAGATCTTCGTCGACCCAAACGCCGATGATGATGGCGATGGTGACAAGAACGGCGCAGACAACTGTCCAAAGACGAGCAATCCCGAGCAGCGCGACACCGACAAAGACCGTGTAGGCGATGTCTGCGACAATTGCCCGCAGGTTGCGAACGCGGACCAATCGCCGGCCGCTTGCGTGAACAACGGCAACGACAACGGCGATGACGATGGCGACGGCGTGCTCAACGGGGTCGACAATTGCCCCGGTGTAATGAGCTCCAACATCACCGATACCGATAAGGACGGTCGCGGCAACGCGTGCGACAACTGCCCGCTTATCGCAAACTTCTCGCAGACTGATACCGACAAGGACGCAATCGGGGATGCTTGCGAGGTCGGTACTCCTGGCAATCCGGACACGGATGCGGATGGTGTGCCGAACGCGACCGACAACTGCCTGACGGTCAAGAATCCGCGCCAAGAGGATTCGGATGGGGATAAGGTAGGCAGCGCCTGTGACAACTGTCCGACCCTTGCGAACCCTGGCCAACAGGACTCCTCCGTCCCTAGCAATGGTGTGGGCGATCAGTGCGACACCAATGACTTGCCGCCGGCCAAGACGTGCGCTTCGGGAACGACCCAAGCCAATGCCCTCGCACCCACCCTATACTTTGTGATCGACGAATCGGGATCGATGGCGGACCCCGCCTGCTCAGGTTGCGACAGCCGCGAAGTGGTGTGGGAGGACGCGGTCGACACGCTCAAAATCGACCTGGCGGATGGCTCCTACAACTTGGGCGCCGCTCAGTTCACCGCGGAGAACAGCTGCTCACTGCAGCCCACCGAGACGCTCGATGTGACCTCCCTGGGACAAGCCGGCGCCCTTACGGTTGCTGCTTTCCGAACCACGTTCGACAACGCAACCAACATTAGCCCGAAGGGTGGTACGCCAACCGCGGCCGCGCTTGAAGGCACGCTCGATCCAAATCGCGATGGTAAGTATACCGATGCGCGCTATCTCATTCCCAACGATGCCAATCCCGGTCGCGGCAAAGCCGTCATTCTCGTGACGGATGGGGAGCCGACCGCGTGCCCCGGCGCCTCGGACAAAGAGGCGAAGCTCGCTTACAACCCGTCGATACAAGCCACGATCACCGCGGCGCGCAATATCGCAAAGGCTTCGGTGCCTACCTACCTTTTGGGCTTTGCTGGCGTGAACGTAGGGCTGATGCAACTGATCGCCAACGCAGGGGATCCCAAGAACGGTGGACCTTACCATCCGTGCGACACAGCCGCTGGCTACACTACCGCGGGCGAAGGCTGCATCTGTACGGACAACGCCTTGCTCGGCTCGGGGCAGCCCAGCGAAACAGCCCGCTATCGGCCCACGAATTGCGTGAGCTTTACGAAGGTCGCCAAGACAGCCTGGTACGTGGTGAGCAATCCGGCGTCCATCGTCACAGCAGTCAACGCGATTGCGAACAGCACGGTCGGCTGCTCGCTTCCGCTGACTCCCTCCGGCAATGCCGACAGTTCCATTACTCGTGTTCGCTACGTAACGAGCACCGGCACTACACTCCTTACTGCGAACACCGACTATAAGATCGCTGGCAATACGCTGACGTTGCTCGGCACTGCTTGCACGAATTTGAAGAACGCCGTCAACAGCGATGCCAACGCACGCGTGGAAGTCGAGATGGGTTGCGCGTGTGTGCCGAGCTCGAGCGAGACCTGCGACCAGAAAGACAACGATTGCGACGGTCTCGTGGATGAGGGGTGCGCTCCGACTTCCACCTGTGAGCTCAACGCCGCGCCCGCGGAATGCCCCGGCACCTGTGGCAACGAGCTTTGCGGCGATGGCAAGGACAACGATTGCGATACGCTGATCGACGAAGGCTGTCCTCCGGGCGCGTGCGCGAATCCGATTTTCGAAACCTGCGATGGTAAGGACAACGACTGCGACGGATCCGTCGACGAGGATTGTCCGCCTTCGAAGGTATGTAGTTTCGAGATCTGCGACGGCATCGATAACGATTGCGACATGACCATCGACGAAGGCTGCGGCATGTGCACGGCCTACGCCGAAGTTTGCGACAAGCTCGACAACGACTGCGACGGTGTCGTGGACGACATGTGCCTCGAATGCCTAGACCCGTCCAGCGAGATTTGCGATCAGCGCGACAACGACTGCGACGGTGAGGTTGATGAAGGTTGCGCCGGCCCCATCCTGCAGTAGCTAGCGCCGTCGCGATTTTCGGGCGCGATCTGACGCTTTCGGACTCGGCGGCTTCGCTTCGATCAGATCGAGGTGTGTTGGGTCGTCGAGCACGATCGTCGAGATGCGCACGGGACCGAGGGCGACTCCGAACAGGGGCTCCAGGGCGGCCGCGCGCTTGGGCTTGGGAGTTTCGGAAGGTGAGGGTCGCTGAGGCTCGCTTTGGACGCGCAGCAGGAGTCGCCCAATCAAGCCTGTGAGCCCGGTTTGGGCACGCGCTAGCGTTGATTTTGTCCCACTCCTGGAGGCGAGTGCCGTGCGCCGCAATTGCGCGCGTAGCTGGGTAGTGCGCTGGCTGAGGTTCGCGCGAGCGCCCGCGAGCATGGGATCCGACTGACGCTTGACGATCGTGCCGCTCGTGCTCGGTGCGAGCAGAACGGCCTCGATCGCGCTCAAGAAGGCGCCCGCATCCTGGAAGCGAGCCTCCCGGTCTTTGGCCATGGCTCTTTCGACTAGCGCCTGCAGATCGTCGCGGCCAGCGAGCTCCGGTCTACTCGCGGACAAGCGCGGCCTTGGAGCAGACAGATGCGCTCGGATGACCTCTGGAAGCTCACCTTCGAAGGGCTTCTTTCCGGTCAACATCTCGAACAGTAAGATCCCAAGCGAGTAGAGGTCGCTGCGCCCATCGACGGAGCCACCCGTGGCGTGCTCGGGAGACATGTAAGCGGGGGTGCCGAACGTGAAGCCGGCGCGGGACAGCTGCTCTCCGCGATCGAGGTGGCTCCCGGGCAATAGCTTCACGAACCCAAAGTCCAGCACCTTGACGTGCTCGTGGTGCGGCAGTGCCTGCACGAGCAGATTGGCGGGCTTCAAATCACGGTGCACGATGCCGAGCTCGTGGGCATAGGCGAGCGCGCGCAAGACTTCACGGGTCAACGAAAGCGCCCGCGGCACGGCCAGGGCACCCTCGGCATCGATGAGCTCGCGCAGCGTACGCCCCTGGAGTAGCTCCATGACTAGAAACGCGTTGCCTCGCGTGTGTCCGTAGTCTTGAACGCTGACGATGTTCGGGTGGCAGAGCGCGGCGAGCGTGATGGCCTCCCGTTCAAAGCGCGGGCGCAAAGCTTCATCGCTCGCTGGCTGCAGCAACTTCACGGCCACGCGCCGATGCAACTTCACCTGCAGCGCGCGATACACCACGCCGACGCCACCTTCGCCCACGCGGTCTTCAATTTGGTAGCGACCGTCGAGCAGGTCGCCCGGGCGTAGGCCGCCATCTCGTCCATCGTCGGGCCCAGGATCGCGAAGAGGCGGCAGCGGAGGAAGGCGAGATCCGAGTCGCGGCGCCGTAGATAGTTTGGCCATACTCTTCATGTCCGGCGGAGGTTGGCCCTTCATATCCGCACAGACGGCGCGTTTGTGCGCCGCGTACTGAGCCCGCTATCAGAAGTACAGGGCGAGTACCTTATCAATCGAGACCTGGATCTGCGCGGCGTGGGTCTCATTGAAGACGTTACGCCAGGCGTTGTACCACCCCACTCCGTAGTCGACCGAGTCCGTTGGCTTTGAAGCGGGTCGTCCAGGATAGACCCGTTCAAAGTGCGCATTGAAGTCGGCGTTGTTCTTGGGCGCTATGGTCTTATATTTCGCAAGATGGGC
>JBKJIA010000182.1:0-3706 GCA_046598735.1 Polyangiales bacterium | reverse complement strand
TCTCAGGAATCTGGCACCTGGCTTGCAGGTGAGTAAGCGAAGAGCGAGTGCACCCACTGGGTGGATAAGGAGCTAAGCGATGCTGCCGCCGTTCATCATTGAGCAGATTCGAGAGCGCGAAGAACGTGAGCGTCGCCATCAGGCGCCTCAGCCGTTCTTGGAGCTACCAATCTATCAGCCCATGCCCCGGGACCCGGCAGCCCCCGAGGAAAGCGATCGTGGCGTGGTGATCATCGACCTGTGCGGAGACTGATCTGAGTCGCTGACCGTTCCTGCCAACACCCTCTCACTCCCCGTCAAGCGCGCCTCATGCACGCGTGACATCGCGAAAACCGGTTGCGAGTGCAGCCAAACTGACGGGCGGGCCTTCTTGGAAGTGCCCGCTCGTTTCATTTGTACGGAACGCGTAGATGCGTCCGCCTGCGACTCCGATGAGCTCCCCGTGCACGTCGCCACTGGCTTCGGATAGTAAGTGGCACGCCACCGGCACGACGTGCTCTACGCTCAACGAGTCCGTACGAATGGACTGAAAAAGTGGCAAATGCTCTGTAAGGCGTGTCCTGGCTGTGGGAGCTATCGCGTTCACGCGAATGCCGTGGCGACGTAGCTCGGTCGCGGCAGTTTTCGTGAGTGCTGCCACGGCGCCAGCAGCCATCGCCAGTGCGGTCTGGTGCGAGGTTCCGAACAGGCCAGCAGCGGACGTAGTCAGGAGAATCGCACCACCTTGTCGCTGCTCAATCATGGCTGCTGCGAGCTCCCGGGTGAAGCGCATCGCTCCTCGCACATGTACGTCGAAGATGGCTTCGAAGTCCGCGTCTGCGAGGCGCACCAACGGTTTTTCTCGGCTAATCCCTGCGGCGTAGAAGCCCGCATCGATGCGGCCGTAGGACTGACGCGCAGCGTCCATGAGGTGCCGCGCAGCGTCAGCTACCGAAACGTCTACTGCAATCGCCAAGGCTTCGCCGCCTGCGGTGCGCACTTCATCCGCCACCGCCTGCGCGACAGATGCGTCATGGCCTGTGCCGTCTGCTGCACAGCCAGAATCAGCGATCACCAATTTGGCACCCTCACGCGAAAGCCCCAGTGCCACAGCACGTCCGATGCCGCGGCCCCCGCCGACGATGATTGCAACCTTACCTTCGAAAGCTCCCGACATATCCCACCTGCGCCGACGTTCGTTCGCGAATTTCAAGCCACCCCCCGCAAGTAAGCGAGACAGGCATCGCGATTTCTTTCGGGCAAAGCTACACTGCAAGCCATGGTCGTCGAGGCAGTCGGTCGGTACAGACTGCTCAGAAAACTCGCCAACGGAAATATGGGCGAGGTGTTCCTCGCGGAATATGGCGGGGAAGCAGGCTTTGTCAGACGCGTGGTCGTGAAGCGACTCTTTGCGCATCTTGGCCTGCATCCTGAGGCAGTGCGGATGTTTCAGGATGAAGCGCATGTGTTGTCATGCCTGAGCCATCCGAACATTCCGCAGTCTTTCGATTTGGGTTTTGCGGACGGGCATTGGTTTCTCGTGATCGAGCACGTGCCTGGGCACACGTTGGCCGAGCTTTGTACGGCTGCTGCACGCGCAGGCATTGCGATGCCGCTCGATGCGACGGTGTCCGTGATTGAACAGCTGTGCGACGCGCTCCATCACGCCCATGAGCGTTGCGACGACGAAGGGCGCCCGATGCGCATCGTGCATCGCGACGTGACGCCGCATAACCTGATGATCACACCTGACGGTTTCGCGAAGCTGCTCGACTTCGGTGTCGCGCGCACCAACCGCGAAGAGTCCGAGGGCGGATCGATCAAGGGCACGCTCGCGTACATGGCGCCTGAGCAAGTGCGCGGCCAGCGCCTCGATAAACGCTCAGATGTGTTTTCGGTGGGCGTGATTTTGTACGAGCTCACCACGGGCCGTCGTCTGTATAGCGGCAGCGAAGTCGAAGTGATGACGGCGATCGTCGAGCGCGATGTGGCGTTGCCCAGTCATTGGATTGCGGGTTATCCGCCCGAGCTCGAGAAAATCGTGCTCACTACGCTCTCTCGCGATCGCGGCAAGCGTTGGCCCAGTGCGTTTCATTTGTCGCATGCGCTGGAAGAGTACGTGGCGTCGCTGGGCCTGGTGGCTACTCATCAGTCGCTCGCGCGCTACTACCAGCAGGTGTTCTCTGCGACTGAAAAGGTCGCTCGTGCCAGTGGGTCCTATCGGCCTCTTACGTCCAGCCAAGGGCCGGGCACGCAACCTCCGCCTCCACCTCCACCTGCGCGCGTTGTTGATGGGCGTCAGCATCCTGTGATGGAGGCGCGGCCTGCGCACGGATCGTATGGGCCCGCGGAGCTACGGGCGCTGCGTTCTCTGCCGCCTAGTGCGGATCGCGCGCTGACTGAGACCCCGCACGCGCTTCACTTGCCGCAGCCCGATGACCTGATAGCCGAAGACACGCCACTCGTGCTGTCTCGCCCGAAGAAGTAACAGGCCTCGCAGGGCGCTTGCTCGCGCGGTGACTCATCCGGAGAACGTGCCGGAACACTCAGGGGGAACGGGCATGTTGTGCCTCGCTGACATCGAAGCCGCGCGCAGCCGTATTCGAGAAACGCTGTACTACTCGCCGTGCGCGCACTCGCGAACGTTGAGTCGCATGTTCGGTTGCGACATGTACTTGAAACTCGAAAACCTGCAGATGACGGGCTCTTTCAAGGAGCGCGGTGCCTGCAACAAACTCGAGCTGCTGACCGCTGAAGAGCGTGCCTGTGGCGTGATCACCGCCAGCGCTGGCAATCATGCACAGGGCGTAGCGTTTCATGCGACGCGACTGGGCTTGCATTCGACGGTGGTGATGCCGCTCCCCACCGCGCTTGTGAAAGTGACGGCGACCCGTGAGCTCGGTGCCGAGGTGGTGCTGCACGGGGCGAATTTCGACGAAGCTCAAGCCGAGGCGCGCCGGCTCCAGCAGTCGCGTCATGCAACCTATGTGCATCCGTTCGATGACGATGCGGTGATGGCGGGGCAAGGCACGCTCGCGCTCGAGCTCATGGAGCAAGCGCCCAATCTCGACGTGGTGCTTGTACCGGTGGGAGGCGGCGGACTCGTGTCCGGCATGGCCGTCGCGCTCAAAGAAAAGTATCCGCACGTGCGCGTGATCGGCGTGGAGACGAGCGCTGTGCCATCCATGACCGCGGCACGGGCCGCAGGGGGCCCGATCGTGATCGATGGACGTCACTCGATCGCGGACGGCATCGCGGTGCGTCGAGTGGGCCAGCGCTGTTTCGAGGTCTGCGAGCGCTATCTCGACGACATGATCACGGTCGAAGAAGACATGATCGCCGAGGCCGTGTTGCTGCTCCTGGAGCGCGAGAAGACCGTGGCCGAAGGTGCCGGTGCGACGGCGCTGGCCGGGGTGCTAAGCGGCCAGTTGGCGCTCGAGGGTAAGCACGTCGGGGTGATCGTCAGTGGTGGCAACATCGACGTGAACTTGACCTCCCGCGTGATCGATCGCGGATTGTGGCGCAGCGGACGTTTGGTGCGCCTGCGATGTGTCATCAACGATGTGCCAGGTGCCCTGTCCGCGCTGCTCGGATTGATCGCGCCCACCAAGGCCAACGTCCTCGAGATCGAGCACGAGCGGGTCGGCGATGCGCTGGCGTTGGGCCAAACAACTGTCGAAATTCTTTGTGAAACTAGGGGTTTCGATCACGTAGTTGAGCTGGAGGC
>JBKJIA010000181.1:0-5040 GCA_046598735.1 Polyangiales bacterium | reverse complement strand
CTACGTCGAAGCAAGAGGGATATGACGTAGCCCTCCGAAGAGAACTACTCACAAGAACTCCGATTCAGTTTTCAAAGGCCGAGTGGCCCGCCGGTAAAACCGGGCTGGAGACTTATCTCCGTTTTTTCCGATGTGCAAGCTTTTTATCACTCGCTCATCGCCGAGAAGGGCGGCCAGCCGCTCTTCTTCCCGCCGGCCCGGAGGCCGCGCTGGGGAGGAACAATGTAGCTCGGGAGCCGAGGCCGTCAAGGACGAGGGCGAGATTTAGTGACATTTGTGATCCATGTGGCGGGCGTGAGTGGGGCCGGGGGGCGAGGTTGGGCGGGAGCGAGGGGGGCGCGTTCGTTGGGGTGCCTCGGTATCGAGGGAGCGCGAGAGCACCTGTTGTCTATGGGAGCGTATTGGCGGCCTTGACGGGGTCCGGCGTTGCTGCGACACATTCCGAGTGCCGGATGTGCTCGAGTTCTTGCTGTCGAACGGCTCCATTGCGCTGATCGTTGCGTTCTTGATCATCGCCGGCGTGGGGCTCCCTATTCCCGAAGACCTGATGCTGCTCGCCGCCGGCGTGTTGGTGCATCGCGGGGAGGTGTCCTACTGGGGTGCTTTGACCGCCTGCGCTTTCGGGGTGTTCGTCGGAGACACCGCCATCTTTATGTTGGCGCGTAGAATGGGGCCCGCTGCGCTGTTGCGGGCGCCGTTGAAGTGGTTGATCACGCCCGAACGACACGTGCGCATCGAAGGCATGTTCGCGCGCTATGGGAACGTGATCGTATTCATGGCGCGGCACATGGCGGGACTGCGTGCACCTACGTTCGCGCTGGCGGGGCTCCACGGCATGCCCCTGTCCAAGTTTTGGTTGTGGGATGGACTGGGACTGTGTGTCAGCGCGCCGGTGGTGATCGGCATTGGCTATTGGCTTGCGGACAATCTCGATCGCGCGCGGGCGCTGCTCGGGCGCTTTGAGCTCGTCGTGATTGCGGTGTTGGTCGTGGCCGTGGTGGCGTTCGTGGTGTGGCGCAAGCTGCGTCGTACCTCGCCACTTCAAGAGCACTGAAAGCATCGAGCTTTCGCTGAAGGTCGGTAGGGCGGACGCCGAACATTCCAATGAGGCCGGCCCGACTCACTTGCCCGATGGCGACACTTCGATACTTCTGTTCATGCGGCCACCATTGAAACCCGTTGTGGCCGCAACCTCCGAACCCTCAGACAACTGGTCGCGATTGCTCTGAAGCGCACTTCGAGGTATCGCCGGCGCGTGGACCTTATCCATCAATTCATCGCGCTGCTTCGTGATCCGGGTCCCATCATCGCGTGGGGTGGTTACCCGGCGCTAGCCTTGATCATCTTCTTGGAAACGGGCGCGATGATTGCGTTCTTGCCCGGAGATTCCCTACTTTTTGTCGCCGGCCTGTACGCGTCCAAAGGTGACCTGAACATCGTCGTGCTCAACCTGCTGCTCTCCAGCATGGCCATCTTAGGGGATGCCACCTCGTACTCGATTGGGCGTCGCGTCGGTCCGCGCATCTTCACGGCAAGCTCACGGCTGTTCAAACCGCAGCACGTACGCGCGGCGCAGGCCTTCTATGACAAGCACGGTGGTAAGGCGATCGTGATTGCCCGCTTCGTGCCGCTGGTAAGGACGTTCGTACCCGTGATTGCGGGCGTCGCGGGCATGGGCTACCGGCGGTTTGCCATGTTCAATATCGTGGGTGGCATCAGCTGGGTCGCCTCCATGACCTTGGGCGGCTTCTTTCTCGGCCGCGTGTTTCCGGATCTGGGCAAGCACGTCGAAAAGGTCATCATCGTGATCGTCGTCTTGTCCGTGATGCCGATGGTCTACGAATACGTGCGCGCCAAGTTGCGTGAGCGCGCCGCCTCCACACCGTAAGCTCGCCGTCCCGCCGCCTCTGGTTACTGCCAGGTAAGCATGGCGATCTTCTTGCTCCGTCTAGGCATGGAAGCCAAGCTGGGGCGCCATGTGGGTGAGCGCACGCTCCTCCGGAGAGGTCGAATGACTGACGAACTGTTGATGAGCCTGTACATCTTCGCGTTAGCGGGATTTGTCGGGCACTACGTGATCGAGAGCGTCCCCCCGCTGCTGCATACGCCTTTGATGGCGGGCACCAATGCCATCAGCGGCATCTCGCTCGTGGGGTCTTTGGTGGTGGCTGGCTCTGAGTACAACACCGTTGCCACCGTCCTCGGCACGATCGCTGTCATGTGCGCGAGCATCAACACAGTCGGCGGCTTCTTGATCACGGACCGCATGCTGAAGATGTTCAAGAGCAAAGAGAAGAAGCCTGGAGCGAAGAAGTCATGAGTGTTTGGATGAACTTCTCGTACTTGGTCGCTTCGCTTTGCTTCATCATGACGCTGCAGCAGCTCGGCTCCCCCAAGACCGCGCGTCGCGGCGTTCTGCTCGGCGTGATCGGCATGACTGCCGCGGTCGTCGGCACAGCGCTCTTGCATCCAGACATCAAGACTTACGAATGGATCATCGGCGCATTCGCGGTCGGTTCGATCATCGGCACCGCGATGTCGTTCATTCCCATGACGAAGATGCCCGAGCGAATCGCGCTCTCACACTGCTTCGGCGGGCTTGCGGCCGCACTCGTCGGCGTCGCGGAATATCAGCATCGCATGCACCACGGCATCGATCGCATCACCGCAGGCGCACTCGGCCTCGAGGTCTACTTCGGCCTGATCACCTTCACCGGGTCCCTGATGGCGTTCGGCAAACTGCAGGGTCTGATAGGCGGCGCGCCTCTCACCTACAAGGGCCAAAACACCGCAAATCTTGGGCTGTTTTTCGGCGCGCTGATCGGCCTGGTCTGGGTGATCGTCGACCCGAGCCAGTTTCCGATCTTCCTCGGCATCGGCGTAGTCGGCCTGGTGCTGGGCGTATTGTTCGTGCTGCCGATCGGCGGCGCAGACATGCCCGTCGTCATTTCGCTGCTCAACTCCTACGCGGGTCTCGCAGCCGCAGCGACAGGCTTTGCGCTCAACAATAAGGTGCTGATTATCGCCGGCGCACTCGATGGCACGTCCGGCATTTTCCTGAGCATCATGATGAGCAAGGCCATGAACCGTTCGTTCTCGAACGTGCTTTTCGGCGCATTCGGTACGGGCGATGCCGCGGCACCAGTGGCCGGTGCACCCGGCACAGGCCTGACCAACGCGAACATCAACCAGGCGAGCATCGAAGAAGCGGCGGAGCTCTTTCAGTCTGCCCAGTCGGTCATCGTTGTACCTGGCTACGGCATGGCCGTGTCACAAGCGCAGCACGCTGTGCGCGATCTTGCGAGTGCGCTCGAAAAGAACGGCTGTCTCGTGCGCTACGCCATCCACCCGGTGGCAGGTCGCATGCCTGGTCACATGAACGTGCTGCTGGCCGAGGCCAACGTCCCTTACGATCAGCTGTGCGATCTCGAGGACATCAACGACGACTTCCGCCAGACCGACATCGCCTTGATCGTGGGCGCCAACGACATCGTCAACCCAGCCGCCAAGACCACGCCTTCGAGCCCGATCTACGGGATGCCCGTGTTCAATGTTGAGCAGTCGCGAACGGTCATGGTGCTCAAGCGCGGCCTCGGCTCGGGCTTCAGCGGCATCGAGAACGATCTATTCGTGCAACCCAACACCGTCATGGTGTTGGGTGATGCCCGTAAGACGCTGCTCGCGGTGACGTCCGCACTGTCCGACTGAGCCACGCTCAGAACGTAAGGACGGTCTCGGCGGCAATGACGAGCTCAACGCTGTCCGGGTTTTTGTAGGTACGCAGCTGCGCCTTGCTCAGGCTGGCGGCACTTGCCTCGTTCTGCGCCACCGGCAAGATGGCATCGACACTTAGGTGGATGTTGTAGAGGCCCAGGCGCCGCGGCACAAAGCGCGCTTCGATATCGAGCATTCCTCCCACCGACGCGAAGCCCAACTTGTGATCCTTGAAAGCGCCGCTCTTGTCGCGCATCTCGTAGTAGTTGCTGACGCTCAGGCCCACGCGCATGGGAAAAGCGAGATCCGCCGCCAGCGCCACGCCCTCGAGCACATGCAAACGCGGGGCAATCGCAAGCTCTGCATACGTCCCGCTCTTGCCACCATCGCGCGCGCCCTTGGCTTCGCTCGCCAAAGTCATTTGCGGAAAGAAGCCGCGAAAGACCGCCTTCACGTCGTCACCCGCGAACAGCGCCTGGTCGTTGTAGGACGCGATACCGCGCAACTCATAGACGTCTTCAAAGGTGCCATTGGGGCTCGAGTACACGACTAGCCGGCCATCGAGCGTCAGGTGGTTCACCTCGAGCTGCACTCCCCCGTCGATCCGTGATTCGTACCAAGCGGCCGGCCCTCGGCCAAGTTGCCCTGCCTTCTCACCAGGGTGCAAGCTCAACCAGAAGCCGACCGGGATCCCAAAACGAATCGAGTCCGACTCGTACAGATCGACCACGAGCTCCGACGAAGCCTGCCCGATCGCTCCCTTATCCTTGAGCAGCAACCCGCGGAACAAATATTGGGTGGGGCTATTACTACTAAGTCGGGCATGAATCGCTTCCCCGACGTCTTCGGCAAGGGCATATCGCGTTGAAAGGGTCAAACCGAGCACGAGCAGCAAGAGACTAAGAATTCGATAGCGCACAACGCATCCTTTGGCTGAAATCGCGAGGACTCTAGTCCGCGCGCCCGCCAAAAAGGAAGCGTCATGACGGCAGAGCCACGACAACCCATGCGATCACGTTACGTCCGCTGCGGTACCGCAACAAAGCGAGCCTCCTGGCGCACTGTCCAATCGTGAGCACTTCAGAGAGCTCTCGCTGCGCGCAACGTTTCGTGCGCCGCGAGAGCATGAGCCGTCGGAGCGCTGAGGTGGACACTTTTGCCACGGGTTAAAAGGAAAAGGCCCTCAACGCATTTCTACGTTGAGGGCCTTTTGAGATAAACCTGGCGACGACCTACTCTCCCACGCACGCGCGCGCGCAGTACCATCGGCTCTGGAGGGCTTGACTACCGAGTTCGAGATGGGATCGGGTATGACCCCTCCGACAT
>JBKJIA010000063.1:0-20789 GCA_046598735.1 Polyangiales bacterium | reverse complement strand
CGCTTGTGCGCTTACCAGCGCAGTGAGCACACCCACACAAACCGCAAGCGCACGAAGTGAACGATAAAACTGCACTCAGCCTCCGACGCTGCCTACGACTGCGTTGTTCAAGCATAGAGCAGATCCGGAGTGCGTCGCGAGCTGGGACATTAGCCCCCGATCCTGCTCGCGAGATTGAGTCGTCGTGCTTGACCCGCCTTTGTCAGACTCTTACAAACGGGCCAAGCGAGGGCACATGAAGATTTTTATCGACAGCGGGGACTTGAACGAGATTCGCGACGCGGCCGCCATGGGTGTCGTGGATGGCGTAACTACCAACCCGTCGCTCGTCGCAAAAGCGCGCCGTCCACTCGCGGCGTTGATCGCGGACATCTGCGAGATCGTCGACGGACCGATCAGTGCTGAGGTGCTCTCGACGGATTGCGAAGGCATCGTGCGCGAGGGGCGCCAGCTCGCAAAGATTCACAAGAACGTGATCGTCAAAGTGCCGCTGATCGCCGAGGGCATCAAAGCCGTGCGCATCTTTTCGCAAGAGGGCATCAAGACCAATGTCACGTTGTGCTTCAGCGCTCCGCAGGGCCTGCTAGCAGCCAAAGCGGGTGCGACTTATATAAGTCCGTTCATTGGCCGCATGGATGATCACGGCGCCGATGGCATGGAGCTCATCGAGCAGCTCGTCACCATCTATCAGAACTACGACCTGGATACTCAGGTATTGGCGGCGAGCATTCGTCATCCTGTGCACGTCGTGCAGTGCGCGATGATCGGTGCCCACTGCGCAACGTTGCCGTACAAAGTGATTCTGCAGCTGCTCGAGCATCCGCTTACGGACATCGGCCTCAAGAAGTTCTTGGCGGACGCAAAGAAGATCCCAGCCGGGTGAAAGCGGGCTGTCTGATCTTGCGAGGCCCGCGCTTCGCGCTCGCGCTGTGGCTTTCGTGCGTAGCAACGTGCTTACCTTCGCGCGCGAACGCATCACCAGCGATAAGCGGCGCGCTGGATGCACGTGGCTTGCTGGGCTTATCCGGCCGTTATGGCGGCGCGCTCAGCACGGACCTTTGGTACGGCGCGGGCCTGTTCAAAGTAGGTGGCGCTTTCGCGGTCGGAGCACTGTCCAAAGGCGACGGTTTGAGCTCGCGCGTGCTGACGCCGTTCGGTCTGTCGCTCGCGCTCACGCCTGCGACGGATCAATCGGGGCCCACTGCAGTGGCGCGCGGCGGTCTCGCGACAGGCGCGAAAAAGGGCGGATTCACGGTAGGCCCGTGGGCAAGCTGTGCCTTGGGCTATCGCTTCGCGCTCGGCGAGGGCGCGAGCGTGCGGCTCGGTGTGGACACGTGGCTGCTTTTTGGCGACGGCAGCGGATTGTTCATCGCACCTTACTTTGGGCTTGGTTTCTAGCGCTCGTCGAAGTGAGGGGCCGAGCCGGCTTGTCAGCGTGGGATGGCCCGGCATAGAGTGCAGCCGTGAATCCACGAGGTTTTGTTATGTGGCAGAGCTTGCTTGCTGCGCGTCATGCGCAGCTCTTTTGTTTGGGTGTGATGGTCGTGGGCAGTGCGTGTTCGCCAGGTCTCGACAAGCTAAAGGATGAGCGCTCGACGCGCGGCTCGCTTGGCCAAGAGGTTTATAAGACCCTGTGTCGACGTGTGGCGGGTACGGAGATGCCCACGGATTTCGACGGCCGACAAAGCGAGGCGTTGTGTCTGGGCGATGGCGATACCTCGGCTTCGGCCCTCGCTCGTCAGCGCGAGAAGTTGCCGCCGCGCCTCGTGGCACTGGCGGAGCGGCGCGCGCAAATCGTCAAGGCTATTGACCTTACGTTGCCGGGTGATTTGGGCGAAGAGCTCGAGAACTTGATGCGTGAGCTCTTACCCTTCTACGACCCACCCGAAGAGCGTTTGCAGAAATCCACGCGTGCCTTGGCCGCGTTTCTGAAACAGCTCGGCGACGACAAGCAAGCGCTCGTGGGCCTCGAGAGCCTGGGGCGCGCGGGCATGACGCCACCCCAGTATTCGTATGGTGCCTATCGCGCCATGCTCGGGTATCGCGACGTCGGCAAAGTGCTTTCTGTGCTCTTACCGATTTTGAGTGAAGACAAAGCGGTCAAACCTTCGTTCCAATTGATGCTTGAGGGATTGGCGCTTGAGCTTGCAACGAGCGAGGTCGACGACGATCCCGACTCTGATACGCGCGTGCTCAAAGATTTGCTGACGCGCACCCATCCCGATTTCGCAGAAGGTAAGGCGCTCTTCACGGCCGTGCGCGATGAACGCGGTTTGCCCAAGCCTGCAGCGGTTGATGGTAAGGCGGTGCCTTTTCCTTTCGTGGATGCCAACGGGGATGGTCTGGCTGACAAGAAAGCAGACTTCGTTGCGGCCAAAGGTTTTGCGGGAGCCATCCCCTCACCGTTCGCGACGCTGTATGACGGGAAGGCACGTCGAGACGAGTTCGGACGCGTGCTGGGTTACAACGCGGACGGGGATGAGACGAGCGAGGCGCTGTACGAGACGATCGATGCCAACGGCACTGTGCTGGCTGCGGCTCTGCGTGAGTCCGGCAAGCTATTCGCACCCGATACTCAAATCGCTACCCAGCTTGCCAAGGTCTTTCCCGCCGTGTTCGGCCCGCGCAAAGATACTACGCAAGCGTACGGTAAGCTCAAGATCGACTATCAGGCGCCGGACACGAATTCGAGTCCGATCATCGACGTGATCGATGGTGTCTCCGCGACGGTCGATCGTCCGATCTATCCTGAATCGTTGGAGCTGACGAAGCGGCTGTTGCGCGATCACGAGCCGGCATGGGCGCGTGCCGTCGAGCCGTTGCTGAGTCTCGAAAAGCGCACACGGCCGCAAGCAGACGCGTACCCGGCAGCGCAGCTCAAACCCGATTCGATCTTTTGGGATGAGCTTCTCTACCAAGGCGAACAGCTCTCGCGGCAACGTCGCGCAGCCGATGGGGACAGCGCGCTCGAAGCGTTGATGCGCGGCACGCTTGGCTACGCGCGCGATCTTAGTCAGGTCGGTGCGCCGCTCGTGCGCACTGCGGGCTACGAAGCGCTCAAGCATCAGGGCGCTGTCGCGGCGACGTTGATGCGCTTCAAAGACGAGTGGCGCAGCAATCCGCTTTCGGAATCGAAGCGCGGGACTGAGCCGGGTGTGCTCGGTGGCTTTCGCATTCCAGTCGATCGCACGCAGCCTGACGCACCTGTGACGTGCGGCAAAGATGGTTGTGGAGGGCCCATCGCGGGCACGTTGTTCGAGCGCTGGGCTACGCCCGGACAGATCTGCATGGCGCAGCGCGAAGGTCGCACGGGCCGCGATTGCGGCGCGCCCGCCAATCAGAGCATTTACCATCGCTCGCTCGGACTCATCTACGAGATGGCCGGCCGCGCGCAGTGCAACAAAGTAATCACGATCGGGAACCTGCTCGACAACGCGTTGTTCAAGGACCCATGCGCCAATCCGACGTTGCCGATTGACTGCATTGACCCGAATCCTGGCGCCGCAGACGCCTCCTGCACGACTGGGTTCGGCACGGACTACGAGTGCGATGACACGCGCCACATCTGCGTGGTCAAAAAGAACACGGCGACCTGCAACGCGCTCAAGCAACAGCAAGAGTTGGATCGCGCGAATACGATCCTCGACACCGAAATCGCTCTGGACAAGAGCTACACCTGTGCTCTCGACAAGGGTGATGCCTGCTGGTTCAAACCTTACCCTGCGGCATTCTTGGATCCTGACGGTTCGGGCGTGGGCCAAGAGGCAGGTATTCAGGCCTGTCACATGATGAACTTGCCCGACGTGGGCCGTACCTTCGGTCGCGCGTTGACGCACGAATTCACGATTGAAGTGCCGAACCCATGGGTGTACCGATATCTCGAAGACACGGCGCGCGCGCGCGATGCGGCGTTGCCCACCTGCGAGGATTTCAGCATCAGTAATCCCAAGCAGGTTCCGACTTGCAAGGGGACCAACGGTGTAAGCTGTCCCGCCGGTAACCCTTGTATTCCGAACGCGGCGCGGCTTTCGCGCGAAGTCTATGCGGTAGACATCGCCGCATACGAAACGCGCTACGGCACGACGGTCGATACGTTGGGGGAGCTGATCGAGTTCTTGCTCGATGATCGCAGTCTGTTTCAAACGGATGAAGACACGGCGCAGCTGCGACCGGACGTGAAGGCACTATCGCGCGTGCTGTTTGCGCCTGCGGGCAGCTCGAGCTTGCTGGTGTTCGATCCGCTGCTGATTCAGGGGGCACCCAAGGCATGCCCGAGTCCCTTGCCCGCCACTGTCAAAGCGTGCCCACTCGACGACTCACTCGAAGAGCCCGCAGATTGCTGCATGGCCGACGCCACCAAGCCGCCGTTGCGCTACCGTCTTGACACCTATTACGGCTCGACGACGTTCGCGTGGGAGCAAAACCTTACCTTTACGGATGGCACGCAGCTGTCGTTCATCGATGCCACCAAGACCTTGGCCGATGCCGTCAACCGCGTGGACTACACGCCGCCTTCGGTGGTCGATCCCGTTGGGCAGCCCGGTGACGATCCCAAGAACTTCGAGAGCACGGAGTACGTATTCTCGACGATCGGTAAGGTGGTGGCCCAGCATTACGACTCGGCCATGAATCCGCGCGCGCAAAATCAGGATCCGAACAAGCCCATGTTCCGCTACCTGACGAACCTCGTCAGCTACGAGCCGTTGCTAGCGGACTTGCTCGACGACGGAATGATCGTGGACGGCCCCGATGATGTGATTTCGCTAGCGGGCTTTACCGACAAGGAGCAGCAGTTGGGGCTGCTCTACAAGTCGTTCGATACGCTGGAGGCCCTCGATGGCATGGACTTTGGTCCCGGCCGCGATGGCATCGATGTGGCAGCGGCCCTGACCGAGCACTTGCTCAGTCCGCACGTGGGCTGCGCGGGCAGCACGGGCGACCCCCGCGTAATCGATGGTAACGGTGCCTGTGATTTGTACGGTGCTGGCCAACCCGACCTGAACGCGCCCCTTACTTATCGCAACGGTAAGACCACGATTTGCTGGAATGGGGGCCGTTGCTTCGATGGCACTGGCGGAGAAGCCACGCGCTACCCATCCCCCATCTACCTGGTCTTGGATGCAGTCAATAAAATTGACGATGTCATCTCGGCCGACCCCGACACCGACAAGGCCTTCAACGAGGCACGCGCGGGCCTTGTAGATGCTTATGGTGCGATCGAAGGCGACCGACTCAAGGATCGTCGCCTGCGCGCGCTCTTGCTCGTGGGCACGGATTTCATGCTCGAGCGATGGGCCCTGAAGGAAAGCGAGGGCAAGCTTTCACAGCTGCGCACGGACCTTACTCAAGACATGGTGGACTTGATCAAGGGACCCGTGTTTGCCGGTGGGCTCGCCATGCTCGAAGGCATGCTCGATAAGCCCAAGGCGTTCGACGAGCTCAACGGCTTTGCCTTTGCGCTGCTTACGGACAGCGAGAATCCGGCGCATGTGCGCAGCTTGATCGCGGCGCTCAGCGATCTCGTGCAAGCTTTGCCCGGCGACGCCAACACGAACGCGCTCCTGCAACTCTTGGCAGAGAGCCTTGTGCCGGGGGTGAATGAAAGCGTCAAGACGGGCGGCGAAAAGGGTAAGGTTGAAGCCGGCCTGACCTGGCAAAATCTTACGATCTCCCGTGATAGCGTGGAGCTCGATGAGGACGATACCTTGGCGCGTGTGCTCAATAATCTGGTCGCGACGCCTGACGATTCGCCCTACACACCGCTCGAAACATTCCTCGATGCCATCACCTCGGTCAATCGCGTCGATCCTGCCGCGCAAGGTTTACTGAGTGCCGGAGATTGGGGCCAGGTTTCGAGCGAGCTTGTGGAGGTGATGCTCGACGAGCGGCGCGGGTTCGAGCGTCTTTACGAGCTCGTGCAGTGCCGCAACGCGAGCGATGCCGACCTCTGCCAGTAGGGGCGTCAGTAGCCTGCGTTCAGCGGCGCGTGCGCGTTAGATGCCGGGCGTGAGCGCGGTGTACAGCACCAGAGCCAAAAGCCCGAGCACCACTGCGGCGAGTGCCACCGACACGAGACTGCTGCGCTGCTTTTTTTGTGCTTCGAGCTGATCGGTGACGTCGGCGAGGTCCCGCGAAATCGTGCTCTGCAGCGCCTCGCGTTGGGCCGTGCTTTGCGCGGTTTCGCGCGTCCAAGTTTCAGGTTTGCGCTCGAGCGTGCCGCCGTTTTGCTTGTCGTACGGACATAGCTCCGCCACGAACAGCGACACGTCCTGGGGGCGTACCACCAAGCTCTGATCGACGAGATAACGCTCGAGCGCCTGCTGCAACGCGCCGGCAGAGGAGAAGCGCTGGTCGCGCGATTTAGCGAGCGCCTTGGCCACGATCATATCGAGCGCCTTGGGAACATTTGGCTTGATCGCGCGTACGCGCGGCGCGGGATCATCGCCCACAATGGCGCCCATCGTTTCGTACTCGCTCGCGCGGTGGAACAGCGCCATGCCGGTGATCGCTTCGTACATGCAGGCACCTAGCGAGAACACATCGGCACGACCATCCAAGGTCTGAGCTTGGTACTGCTCGGGCGACATATAGGCGAATTTGCCCTTGAGCATGCCGGCTTCGGTTTTTTGGCGCTGCGTTTCGGCCTTGGCTACACCAAAGTCAAGCAGCTTGACCTTGCCGTCGAAGCTTACCATTACGTTGTCGGGCGTGACGTCGCGATGCACGAGCTTCATCGGCCGGCCCTGGCTGTCGTTGGCGTGATGCGCGAACTCGAGTGCATCGGCGACTTCTGCAGCGATGCGCGCCACGAGCTGATGCGGGATGCCCGCGTCACCGCGATCGAATAGGGCCTTGTGCATTTCCGTGATCGAGACGCCCTGCACCCACTCCATGGCGATGAAGTACTCGCCGTCGCGTTCGCCGAACTCGTAGATGGCGCACAGATTGGGGTGCGTCAGGTTCATGGCGAGCTCGGCTTCGTGCAGGAACATCTCGACGAAGCGCGGATCCTTGGAGACGTGGGGCAGGATGCGCTTGAGCACCACGCAACGCGTGCCGCGTCCGGGGCCTTGCTCGCGCGCTAAAAAAATCTCGGCCATGCCACCGATGGCGAGTCTTCCCAGGATATCGAAGCGCCCGAATTGGGCGATGGCTGGAAGCGCGAGGTGCCGGGCGGTCATGGGGTTGCGCTTTGATTGTAAGGCGCGCGGCCCTCGCGCTAGGTCAAAAAGTTGCTTGGCGCAGCTCAACTATGTGTACCTGAACGCACTTCTCGGTTTGACGGAGGCCCCGAATGGCATTGGCAGAGAGAGCGAGCGCAGGTCCTTCGGGTTCCGGTGCGAGCACGCGCAAGGTGGCACACGGATCTGTGAGCGAGTCGCAGTTGCTCGATGTGCTGTACGAGATCCTGGCCCAGGGTGGCGACCCAGACGGCGAGCTTACGGGTGCAGACATCGAAGCGTTCTTGCACGAGCATGCGCGCGCGCCGAAGTCCGAGGCCGAAATGCTCGCGTTTTTTGAGCGCTTCGAGCTGTCCACGGATCCTCAGGCTTACGGTGCGGATCCGGAGCTCGGACCTATCGCTACGGGCTTGCATCGCGAACGCGGTCCATCTTCGTCGGTGTTCTCGCTCGACGATGCGATGTCCACGGATGCGGCGCTCCCAGAGGAGCCGATCACGGGCTCCCATCCCGTTTCGAAGCTGCTCGCGAAGTCTGAAGCGACCTTTGCACCGAGGGCGCTGTCGACCGTGCAACCGGTCTCGCTTGGCGCTCCGCTGTGGTTGCGCGCCAGCGTGGTTGCGCTTGCACTTTGTCTCGTGGCGGGCGCTGCGTTCAGTTACACACGTGCACAAGCCCTCGAAAGCGAGCTGAGTCAGGCGCGCATGCAGCAGCACAGCACCGACGTTGCCTTGACCGCGCTCGAGGGCCGCGCCGCACAACTTCAGAGTGCACTGCGCGATAGTGAGAGCGGTCGTCGCTCCCTCGACTTTACCTTGAAGGCGTACATCGCCGAGCAAGCCACACAGCGCCAAGCCGAGCAGGCCGCGCTGCGGAAGCTGCTGGGTCCACGCTATCAGACCCTTACGCTCGACGCATTGTCGACGACTCCCTAGGGGCGGCAGCCGATCTGGGCGCACGTTACGCGCGCCTGCTACGTGGGGCGCGTGTCTGAGCTGCGTACAGTCTTACGTCTTGCCGGTCCCATCGTGCTGTCTCAGCTCGGGCAGATGATGTTGGCTACGGTCGATACGTTGCTCGCGGGCCGCCTGAGTGTTCAAGCGCTCGGCGCCGTCACGCTCGGCAGTCTGTTCCAGATCGCGACCATGGTGCCAGCTTACGGTGTGGTGATGGGGCTCGACCCGCTCGTCAGCCAAGCCCATGGGGCAGGTCGTTTCGAGGACGCCACGCAGGCCCTCAAACGCGGCCTCGTGATCGCACTCTTACTCTCGGTGCCTGTGGCCACCAGCTGGTGCTGGACCGAAGAAGTGCTGGTCCTACTCGGCCAATCAAAGGTTCTCGCCGCGCAGGCCGAGGTGTATACGCGCGTGCAAATGTTCACCGCGCCGGCTTATCTGCTGTACGGCGCGCAGGTCACGTATTTGCAAGCCCGCGGCATTGTACGTCCGGCCGTGGTGATCATGCTGCTTGCCAATTTAGTCAACGCGCTCGCAGCATGGGCCCTGATTTTCGGTAAGCTCGGTTTTGCACCTTACGGTGTGTGGGGTGCGGGGGTTGCGACGGGGCTCACGCGCGTGGTGATGGCGCTGTCGATGTGCGCCGTGTTGATCCTGTTCAAGCTTGCGCGCGAACCTTCCGTGCCCTGGCATGCCGGCCTGCGCGATGGGCCGCGCTTTCTCAAGCGGCTACAGCTCGGCATCCCGGTTGGCATCACGCTTGCGCTCGAGCTCTGGGCCTTTCAGTTAGGCACGCTGATCGCAGGGCGGATCGATGAGACATCGCTTGGCGCCCACAGCATCGTGATCAACTTGGCGTCGATCGCTTTCATGGTGCCGCTCGGCATCGCGATGGCCGCATCGACGCGCGTGGGCACTCTGATCGGAGCGGGCGTTCCCGACAGTGCGCAACAAGCCGCGTACGCGGCGCTCAAACTTGGAGCTGGTTTTGCTGCCTGCTCTGCCAGCATGTTCTTGTTGGTGGGCACGAGCTTGGCTGCGTTATTCAGCGCGGAGCCCGCGGTCGTCGCCGCGGCGGTGGCGGTCATGCCGATCGCAGCCGCCTTTCAACTGATGGACGCCATGCAAGCGGTCAGCGCGGGCGTGCTGCGCGGTATGGGCCGCACGCGACCGGCCGCCGTGCTCAATTTCGTCGGCTATTTCGTGATCGGGATTCCGCTCGGATACTTCCTTGGCCTGCACAGCACGCTCGGCTTGGCCGGCGTTTGGCTGGGTTATGCCGCGGGGCTCACCGTCGTCGCGGTAGGTCTCGTGGGGTGGGTGTTGATGCGCGGTCCGCGCACGGTGCGCCCGCTCGCGCCGCAATGCTAGGCTCGAGCGAACCACATGACGGTTCCGTTCCCCGAGACCTATCAAACCCAAGGCGGCGTGCGTGTCCGTCGCATCGTCGAAGACGTGATCGGACGCGGAGCTATCGACCAGCTCGCAAGGGATCTCGATGTACGACGCGGCGTGCTCTTACGGTCCAGCTACGAGTACCCGGGCCGTTACACGCGCTGGGATTTCGGCTTTGTCGATCCACCGCTTGCGCTTACCGCCAAGGGCCGCGCACTCAAGATCGAGCCTCTGAACGCACGTGGCGAAGTTCTCTTGCCGGCCTTCGAACGCACGCTGCGCGCCTGTGCGGAGATCGAAAGCTGCGCTCAACAAGGTAAGAACGTCGTCGCGCAAATCGCGGAGCCGACTGCTGGTTTCACCGAAGAACAACGCACCCGCGTACCGACTGTGTTCAGTATTTTGCGTGCGCTCGTGGCCACGTTTCGCAGCGATGCTGATCCACATCTCGGTCTCTACGGCGCGTTTGGCTACGACCTCACGTTTCAGTTCGATCCCGTCAAGCGTAAGATCGCGCGACCTGAGGGTCACCGTGATCTGGTGCTGTACCTGCCCGACGAGCTGGTGGTCGTCGATCACATGCGCGAGAGCGCCGAAATCGTGCGCTATGACTTCGAGGTCGACGGCCGTTCGACCGTAGGCCTGCCGCGCACCGGTGCCCGCGAAAGCTTCATGCCGGCTCTTAGCGTCGAGCGCGAATGTGACCACGTGCCGGGCGAATACGAGCAGATCGTAGAAAAGGCCAAGATAGCCTTTGCACGCGGTGACTTGTTCGAAGTCGTGCCCGGTCAGACTTTCTTGCGGCCCTGCAAGACGTCGCCCAGCGCCGTGTTCACGCGTCTGTGTTCGACCAATCCGGCACCTTACGGTTTCTTCATCAACCTCGGCGAAGCTGAGTATTTGGTTGGTGCCTCGCCGGAGATGTTCGTGCGGGTGAACGGCGAGCGCGTGGAGACCTGCCCGATTTCCGGCACGATTGCGCGCGGCGGTGATGCCATCGCGGATGCGCGGCAGATCTTGGAGTTGCTCAACTCCACCAAGGATGCCTCCGAGCTCACCATGTGCACCGATGTCGACCGCAACGACAAGTCGCGCGTATGCCGTCCCGAGAGCGTGCGCGTAATCGGGCGCCGTCAGATCGAGATGTACTCGAAGCTCATCCACACCGTCGATCACGTCGAAGGCATGTTGCGGCCTGGCTATGACGCGATCGATGCGTTCGTCACGCACACCTGGGCCGTAACCGTTACGGGCGCGCCCAAGTTGTGGGCCATGCAGTTCATCGAAGACAACGAGCACAGCGTGCGCGCTTGGTATGGTGGTGCGGTCGGTAAGGTAGGCTTCGATGGCGGCCTCAACACGGGTCTGACCTTGCGCACGATTCGCATTCAGCGCGGTGTGGCGCAAGTGCGCGCCGGTGCGACCTTACTCTACGATTCTGACCCCGCCGCCGAAGAGCGCGAGACGCGCCTCAAAGCCTCCGCGCTGCTCGAAGCCATTGAGTATCGCGGGCCCATCAATAAGAGCGCGGACGATGGTAAGGGGCAGGTGGGTGCAGGCAAACGCATCCTGTTCGTCGATCATCAAGACTCGTTCGTGCACACGCTCGCGGGCTACTTTCGTCGCACCGGTGCCGAGGTCACGACCTTACGGTATGGTTTTGACCCCAAAGAGTTCGACAAGATCGCGCCGCATCTCGTGGTGTTGTCGCCCGGTCCCGGTTGTCCCAAAGACTTCGGCATGGAGCACACGATCCGCGAGGCGCTCGCCCGCAACTTGCCAATCTTTGGCGTGTGCCTGGGGCTGCAAGCGCTAGTCGAATATTTTGGCGGCGAGCTCGGTACCCTCGCTTATCCGATGCACGGTAAGCCCTCGGAGGTCGTGATTAACAGCGGCAAACTGTTCGAAGGCATCTCGGCGCCCTTCGTGGCCGGTCGCTATCATTCGTTGCACGCTGTGCGCGTGCCCGACGAATTCACGATCACAGCCACTGCGGACAAGCCGGAAATCGTCATGGGCATCGAGCACAAGACACTACCTATCGCCGCCGTGCAGTTTCATCCTGAATCGATTCTCACGGCGGACGGTGAGCGTGGTCTTGCGATCGTGCATAACTGCGTGCGCTGGTTCGCCAAGGCCTGAGCCTCCGTATCTTACCGTTCGCGAACGTCAATCGTATTGACTAAGCGTTGGACGTAGCGATCAGGGCTTCGAGCTTGGCCTGCGCCTCACCGGAGTTGAGCGCCCGGCGTGCAAGCGCTACCGCATCACGCCAGTCCGCAGCTTTGTCTGCCACGCGCAACGCAGCGGCAGCATTCAGCAGCGTCATATCGCGGGCAGGCCCTTGCTCTCTGCCGGAGAGAATATTGCGAACGAGCTCGGTCGCATGGGCCAAATCATGGGCGACCACCTGCTCGATCGCTGCCCGCTTGAGTCCTAGGTCTTCCGGCGTGATCTTCTCCCCCTGCAGCGCGCCGTGCACCACGTGCACAATCTGGGTGGGCGCAGAAATGGAGATTTCGTCGAGCCCGTCTTCGGAATGCACGACCATCGCGCGCGTCGTCCCGAGTGCGCGCAGGGCCAGTGCCATCGGTTCGAGAAAATGCTGATCGTACACGCCCAGCACCTGACGCTTGGCGCCGGCCGGATTCGTCAACGGACCAAGCAGATTGAAAATCGTCGGAATGCCGAGGGCGAGCCGCACCGGCATGACGTGCTTGGTCGCAGGGTGATGGTGAATCGCAAAGCAGAAACACAAGCCGGCTTGATCGATGCAGCGCGCCTCCGCGGCCAAGTCTGCGTCGACATTCACGCCCAAAGCCTTGAGCAACTCGGCTGAGCCACGCCCAGTACGCGAACGATTGCCGTGCTTGGCGACGTTCACACCGCAAGCTGCCGCCACGATCGCCGCGGTGGTGGACACGTTGAACGTTTTGGGCGCGCCGCCCGTGCCGCACGTATCCACGAGCTGTTCCGGGTCAGTCACGGTCGGCACGCGTGCCACGTTCGCTCGCATCACGAGCGCTGCGCCCAGCAGCTCTTCGGGCGTGGGCACGCGCAGTGCCAGCATGCCGAGCAACGCCCCCATTTCGGCGTCGCTAACCTCGCCCGACATCATGGCCGAAAATGCAGCGCGTGTTTCATCGGCAGTCAGATCGCCGCGACTCAGTAAGATGCGTAAGGTCGGAGTAAGGCTGGTCGACATGTTTGCGTGACTACTTCGTTTGGGTAGAGCTCAAGTCAGCTGCGCATCGAGCCACGCCAGCAGGTCTTTTGTGATCTCATCGCGATTCGTTTCGTTGAGTAGCTCATGACGCGCTTGCGGATAGACGCGGCAGGTGACCGATTCCATCCCTGCGGTTTCAAGCGCCGCTTGCAGCTTGCGAATCCCGGCCAAGGAGTTGTTCACAGGATCGCACTCGCCAGCGAGCAAGTAGATCGGCAACGTCTTGGGCATGCGCGCCACGTTCTTGGGCGTGCACATCTCCGCCATGCCGCCGAGCACGTCCCACCACAGTTGGTTCGTGCATTCAAAGCCGCACAAGGGATCGTTCAGGTACTTGTCCACCTCCGCGTCGTCGCGGCTCAGCCAGTCGCTAGGCGTGCGATTGGGGACGAAGCGTTTATTGAACGCATCAAAGGTAAGCTTCTTGACTACTGCGCTCTTGCCACGTTTGCCTAGGCGCGCGCGTTCGGCTGCGACGATCAGACGTGGCGCTTGATAGGCGATCGGGTGATCGTGCGTGGTGCCGCTGAGCAAGAGCCCTGCGAGTGCGTCGCCACGTCTAAACGCGAGGCCGCGCGCGATGTATGAGCCCATGCTGTGGCCCAGCAAGAACACCGGCACACCAGGATGTCGCGCCTTGGCCGTGTCGAGCACCTGCTGGAGGTCGGTCACGACCTTTTCCCAACCATCGCGATCGGCGAAGTGACCCAAGTCCGCAGGCGTCGTGGGTGTGTGGCCGTGTCCGCGGTGATCACTGGCGTAGACCGCATAACCCGCGCCAGTCAGCGCTTCAGCTACCCGTGCATAGCGCGCGCTGTGCTCGGCCATGCCGTGTGCGATCAGTACGATCGCACGCGGCGGCTGGGTCGAAAGATGGTCGGGGACGAACGCGCGCACGAACAGCGAAGTACCGTCGCGCGCCGAGACTCTTATTTCACTGGCCTGCATCGGCCGCAAATGTACCCTGCGCGCAGGCGAGTTTCGCGTACAATTCCACCCGATGAGGGCAAGACTTTCGTGACCCTGCGCGACAGCAACCTCGACAAGCTCGATCGTCGCGTGTTCGACGTACTGATTGTGGGCGGCGGGATCAACGGTGCGGTCAGCGCGTCTTCTTTGTCCTCCCAGGGCGCCAAGGTTGCGCTGATCGATCGCGGTGACTTCGGTAGCTTTACCAGTCAAGAGAGCTCGAATCTCGTCTGGGGCGGCATCAAGTACCTCGAAGGCTTCGAGTTCAGCCTGGTTCGCAAGCTGTGCATGTCGCGCAACAAGTTGATTCGCGCCTATCCCTCCACGGTGCGCGAGGTGCGCTTCTACACGACGTTAGCGCGCGGTTTTCGCAAGGGCCGGGTGCTGCTTTATCTCGGCACCTGGCTCTATTGGTTGTTCGGCAATCTGTTCACGGCGCGGCCACGTTTACTTTCGGTCAAAGACATCAATCGTGAAGAGGCCGTAGTCAACACTCAGGACTGCATCGGTGGCGTCGAGTATTCGGATGCTTACCTCGTCGATAACGATGCGCGCTTCGTGTTCAACTTCATTCGGTCTGCGATCAATCACGGTGGCATCGTCGCAAATTACGTGGAGTCACAAGGCGCCACGCGCGATGAAAATGGTTTGTGGGTATGCACGGCCCGCGATGTGTTAAGCGGTCGCGTGCTTCGAGTGCGCGCGCGCGTGCTGATCAACGCCTGCGGTCCGTTCGTGGATGCCCACAACCAAGCACTTTCGATCGCCACTGACCATCGCCACGTATTTTCGCGCGGCGTGCATCTGATCGTCGATCGCATCACCGCTGCCAAGCGCGTCCTTACGTTCTTTGCCGATGACGGCCGGCTTTTTTTCGTGATTCCACTCGGTCCGAAGAGCTGCATCGGCACCACGGACACGCGCGAGGAGGAACTGCCGGCCTACGTGCGACCTGAGGATCGCAGCTTCATCCTCGACAACATCAATCGCCGCTTGCGACTGGCGCAGCCGTTGACGCACGCGAGCATTCTCGCCGAGCGTTGCGGTGTGCGTCCGCTCGTGGTGCCTGCGAATGCCAGCAAGACCCATACTCAAGACTGGACGCAGCTTTCTCGCAAGCACGTGATCGAGATCGACGCTGTGCGTAGGCACCTGAGTATCTTTGGCGGCAAGCTCACTGACTGTCTGAACGTCGGCGACGAGGTGGCGCGCGATGTCGCGGCTCTCGGCATCCTGCTGCCCTATGCCGGACACACTTGGTACGGGGAGCCACCGGATGAGGTGCGTGACGAGTTCTTCCATCAAGCGCGCTTGATGGACCTGGACGCCATGACTTCGTCGGATTCTTCTGAGCCGCTGTCGACGCGACTTTGGCGACGTTATGCCGAGAGCGCCTTACGCTTGCTCGAAGACATTCGCGCCGATCCCAGCATGGCCGAGGTGTTGATCCACGGCACTGAGTACATCCGGGGCGAGCTGTATCATGCAGCGCGCCGCGAGATGGTCACCAAGCTCGGTGACTTCCTGCGCCGGCGCTCCAAGATCGCGTTGATTGCGAAGCAAGACACGATTCGCGACGCCCCCGGCTTGTTCGAAGCCTGCCGCATCTTATTTGGCGAGCGCGCGGAGGCTGAGTTCGCGGCTTACTTCGGCATCCCTCCCACGGACCTTCTCATGCGTGCGTCCTTGCGTCCGCCAAGTCCGGAAGGGTGGGGCGCCTCAAGCTGAGTGTGAACGTGTAGGGATCATGGCCCATTTCGGATCTGCTTCGGTTCTGCAGCCCTGCAAGGCTCATTGCTTCAGAAACGCACGATGACAGGCCTGTGCGCCAGACGATCCTGCGAAAAACATAAGCATTTCGTGAGGACGATCGTTGGCACGTCTCTCGCTAATAGCCAGACCATGGTTGGTTGGTCAGACACTCAAACTCCCCTGGGATCCCCCTCCCAAGTGTCAGACTAGCCTGCTAAGGGCAGCTCAGCCGACGCCGGCCCCCCCCGGCGCCTCCCCCCTGCGCTGAGCTGCCCAAATCGTTTCCCCTGTCGCGCGCGGCTTGGTCCCCCCCAAGCCGCGCGCTGCCCTTTTAAGCGGCTCAGCCGCCGCGTTTTGCGAAAGCGCAACGACAGCACGCTTGCATGCCGTTCGTGCAAGTCTGCAATCGCATCAAGACAGGAGCGCGAGCAGATCATCGCGCGTGATCGACGCTGCCTGCGCGGCGCCATCCGTAGCCACGGCCGCGAGCTGACGCTTCTTTTCCTGCAAGCCCAGGATGCGTTCTTCCACCGTGTCACTCGCGATCAAGCGATGTACGAGCACGGGCCGATCCTGCCCGATGCGATGGGCGCGATCGGCGGCTTGATCTTCGGCCGCCGGGTTCCACCACGGATCGAGCAGGAACACGTGATCGGCGGCCGTCAGATTGAGACCGACACCGCCCGCTTTGAGCGACAACAACATGACACCCAGTGATGCGTCGTCTTGAAAGGCGCGCACCACAGCCCCGCGATCGGCGGTCGATCCATCCAAGCGATTGAACTTCAGGTTACGGCTGCGCAGTCCTGGTTCGATCAAATCTAAAAAGCCCGTCCATTGCGAAAACACCAGGGCTTTGTGACCTTCGCTGAGGATCTCTTCCAGCGTGTCGAACAACAGATCCAACTTGGAAGAGCTATCCGCATGTTGCCCTGGTAATAGCGAGCGATGGCAGGCAGCTTGTCGCAATCTTAGTAAGGCCTCGAGCGCGGCCAATACGCTGCCACCTTGTGCAAGGTTCTCCACGATCTCTTTGCGCGTGGCGGCAAGCACGCTGTCGTAAAGCGCGCGCTCATCATCATCGAGCGTGACGCGCAACACGATGTCAGTACGGGGCGGCAGCTCCTTGGCCACGTCTCGTTTGAGCCTACGCAACACGAAGGGTTTGATGCGTTGACGCAAGCGCTCGCCTGCTCCGCGATCCCCCTCTGCGATGGGCTTGGCGTAGCGTTCTTCGAAATCACTGCGTCCGCCCAACAGACCACGATTGAGAAAGTGAAACTGACTCCACAAATCCGTAAGGCGATTTTCGACCGGCGTACCCGTGAGTGCCATGCGCGTTTCCGCCTGGAGCTCGAAGGCAGAGCGCGCGACCTGACTGTCTGGATTCTTGATCGTCTGCGCCTCGTCGAGCACCACCGTTTGCCAGTGTTTTGCCGCTAAAATCGCAGTATCCATGCGCAAGATGGCGTAGGTCGTCAGCGTGACGTCCGCACTTGGATCGAGCGCACGCGTAGGACCATGATAGGTGCTCACGCGCAGACTCGGGCGAAAGCGCGTGATCTCGTCGTTCCAGTTGAACAAGACGCTAGCCGGACACACCACGAGCGCGGGTGCGTCGAGTGCGCACAACGCCTGCAGCGTTTTACCAAGGCCCATGTCATCCGCGAGCAATGCGCCAAGGCCCGCGCGCGACAAAAAGCGCAACCAGCTCACGCCACGGTACTGATAGCTGCGCAATTCAGCGCGTAAATCATCGGGCAGCTTGGCGTCGGGGATGCCGCCGAAGTCGTCGACCAAGGCGCGTAAGGTCGCAAGCTCTGCGGGCGCGGGCGTGTCGAGAATGCTGCACAGGCGCGCCAGATCGGGCAACGCGGACTTTGAAAGCGTTCCGTCTCGTTCATCGCGCGCAGCCAGCAGATCCATCACGAGATGGCCGTGCATACGCAGGAACTCGCTAGGCAAGGGCGCAAACCCGCCGCCTTGGAGGGCGACCAATGGCGAGCCGTGTTGCCAGGCTGCCGTCACCGCTTCCGCGGAGGCTTGCTCGCCGCTTGGCGTTGTAAAGCTCAGACCAAACTGCGCGCCGGCACCATGCGAACCGTCAATAGTAAGATTGGGCGTGAGCTCCCCGCGTAGCGAAAACGCTCCCAGGCCTGAGCCTGTGATGTGCACATCGCCCAACGTTTCCAGACGCTCGCTCAAGCGTACGGCGGCCTCGCCTTCGAGCCTGCGGCGACGACCGACCTCGAGGCCCAGTTTCTGTTCGAGCAGGCGGGAAAGCTTGTTTTCAGCCTCCGGATCGCGACGCGCGACTGGACCGCCCAGGTACGTCATGCGTCCGCTGTCGATACGCGCACAAGGCGGATCACCGTACACAATCGTTGGCAACACCTCGAGCACGCCTGCGAGCACATCGGTCTGCAGGGCCAGACGCGGGGGAATGTTTTGAGCGCCCGGCAAGAGCTCCGCGGGCATGGTCACGGGCATTTGCTGTTGCAGGGCGGGAATCACTCGTCCCACCAAGTCTGCGATTTCAGAACGCGCGTAGAGACGACCTTGCTTGAGTGCGTTGAGATCGCTCTCGGACAGCTCGCTTGGGCGCAGCACACACAGCTTACCGTCTGCAATCACGGCGCCATTTTCGAAGCTTCGTGTGATCTTGGGATGTCGTGCTGCGATCACGCGAAAGCCATCGCCGTGCGCTTCCACGCGCGCGCCGACCGCATGGAAAGGCTCGCCGAACGTGATCTTATGACCCTCGAGGGTGACGTCGTCACAATCCGCAAGATGGGAAAGAAGCTTGACTATGAAGGCACGTGGCACGGCTCCACTCGGCGTGGAGCCAAACAGAATGTCGATCTCCAGATCCGAACGAGAGGTGGTGACATCCGACAGCGAGCCGCGCTGTTTTTCCAGTGTTAGGCGCGTATTGAGTGGCGTCCGGCCACTTTCGCGCACGATCTCGCGCTGCATGGCGAGCTTACCGTCTACTTCGCTCAGTGCATACGCAACCGTGCCGCCCGGGCCTTTCATGCCCAGTAAGTCCGTTCCATCTTTCTCGGCTTGCGCGAGTGCTATCGCCGCGGCCACGGCGTGCTCACACGCGGGCAGCGTGCTCGGACATTCGCACGACCATTCCGCATCGTCTGGAAACAGCGAAACCAGCGGCGACATCAAGCCGCCTTTGGTCGCAAAACGCGCTTCGATCGCGCCGTCGCGGCCACGTTGGCCGGTGAGCGTGCCCGTGCGTGCGAGCTGAACACCGCGCGACCAAATTTGAGGTGAGCATTCTTCACGGAGCGCGTCGAGTAGCTTCTGCACGCCTCAGACTTAGCACTGAGCTGAGCCGTAGGATCGGAGCCCGTGCGGGTGGCCCCAAAGTGATCGGCGTCGAGATCCTGGCGGGGTTGATGCGCGCGATCTAGGCTGCTCGCAGTCGTGTCTTCCCTAGTCGATGTAAATGGCGTGCGGCGCCCGGCTTTTGCGCGCACGCCGCGCGACCCCGGTCTGTTCCTGTCGCTTGCGCCCATGGACGGCGTGACGGACTGGGTGCATCGCGAGCTTGCCAGCAGCTTGGGTGGTGTCAGCCAATGCGTGACCGAGTTCGTGCGCGTGCTCGATCAAACCGTACCCGCCAAAGTTTTTTTACGCGACGCCCCTGAGCTCACGCGTGGCGGCACCACGTCGCACGGCGTGCCCGTGTTCGTGCAGATTTTGGGCGGCGATGCGCGTGCCATGGCGGCATCTGCTGCGGTCGCCGCGAAGCTCGGCGCACCGGGCATCGACATCAACTTCGGCTGTCCCGCCAAGCGCGTAAATAACCACGACGGCGGCGCGAGCATCTTACGGTGTCCGGAGCGCGCGGAGCTCATTACCAAGGCCGTACGCGACGCCGTGCCCGCCGAAATCCCCGTCACCGTCAAGATTCGCATCGGCTGGTCTGACGCTCTGCAGGTCGAGGAGCTCGCCCAACGCGTAGAACGCGGCGGCGCTTCGTGGCTTACCATTCACGGTCGTACCAAGCAGCAAATGTACATGCCGCCGGTGGACTACGCGGCGATCGGTCGCGCCCAACGCAGTGTGGGCATTCCGGTCGTGGCCAACGGCGACATTGCCTCCACCGCGGATGCTGAACGGTGCGCGCAGCTAAGCGGTGTCAGCTCGGCGTTCATGCTCGGACGGTCGAGCTTGGCGCGACCTTACTTGTTCCGTGCGCTGCGTGGCGAAACCTTACCGTTATGGACGCTTGCTGACTATGCACCCGTGCTCTCGCGATACGTAGCGATTATCGAGCATGCTGGCTACACGAGCGAGCACGCTTTGCGTCGGCTGAAGCAGTGGCTGAGCTTGGCAACCGCGGTTGCGCCCGATGTGCGGCCTCTATTTGACCTGATCAAAGTTCAGCCGACCTTGTGTGCTGCCCAGCACGCGCTTGCGCGCATGGCCCAGCACCAGGCTGCATGAGGCGCACGCGATCGATTTAGATGCCCCTAAACCCCTGACGAAATTCGCGCAGGTGTCGCGCAACGCTCCGCGGCACCGGGCTGTTCAGCGCACGAGCACGCACATCTGAGTGTCTGTTCGAGCGCTCTCGCGGCGGCGATCAAGGTTACAGACTCGGCTGTTAAGTGCCCAACATGATTGGTGAACAGATCCTGCGACATCGCGCCTGTTGCGCGCGTATGGCCCCGCATTAGCGGCTCTATCGGGCATGTGATCACGCTCCGCACAAGCTCGCAGGAATCGGCAATGGAAGAGTGAAAACCGTCGTTGACTGCGAGGCTGCCTTGCTACGTTCCGCATGCCTGTGAGACGTAACGTCACGCAGTGTCATGTCGTTGGGGGGCGAGATGGCCGAAAGTTTGGCAAACATCATGCTGGGTCGCGATCGGATGAAGGCGGTGCTCGAGCCGTTGCTCGGTGCCGAGCTCGCTCTGGAGCGCGCCAACAACATTGCTCAGGTGCTTGTATTCGCGGCCGACGACGTGTCGGGCGTCGCCCTCGGCATGCTGCGCAGCACCGGCCTTACCGACCCGCGCGCGGTCGCGGACGAGGTTGCCCGGGCCTGGCAGCGCGGGGTCGAAGACAGCTTGCGTGAAAGTTCGGAGAGGGCAGCCTGATGGGCTGACGAGGCCGCAGAAAAGCGAAAGGCCGCGGCTGAGCGCGGCCTTTCGTTCGATCTCGGAACGGCTTTAGATAACCGGCACGGTCGCGCAGCCGAGCTCAAGTACGATGTCTGAGAGCCGGCTCTTTTGGAGCAACGCACACTCAGGTCCGTATAGCTCGATCTTCGAGTATTCAGTCTTC
>JBKJIA010000033.1:0-12336 GCA_046598735.1 Polyangiales bacterium | reverse complement strand
GCTGAGCACCTCGGAGCCCACGTAGCGTCGACCCCGATAGCGTACCTCGGGCACGAGCTTGCCAGGGCCCGCGAGATTGACGTGGCTCAGTGGCAGCGGCGGAGCATCGCTTTGGGCGAGCAGCCCAGCGAAGTCGCTGTCGCCCTGCTCGGACACAAAGCGCAGACCACGCTCGGCCTCCAAACACACGAAACGCGCGATTTCCACGCGTGCGGGATGGGCGATGCGTGCTGCTTCAAAGGCTGGCAAGACCGTTGCGTACTGATGCTTGAAGGCTTGCGGGTTTGCCGGAAAGTGCGCCGCTGCGAGTGCCTCTGGAAACTGCTGCACGGCTCGCTGCAGCACGTCGTGAAAGTAAGAGGAGCCTGACTGTCCGACAGGCAGCTCTACGCCCGATGAAGTGTGTGTAGCCACGCTCGCAAGCTAGCAGCGCGCAGGTCGTGCACCAGCCCGGTCATATTTGGCTGGCGTCAGCTCGCCAGATGGGGCTGTCCACTTGCTTGCACGCCGTCGGCTTGATTGCGGGATGGTGCGCAGGCTGGGGCGCACTAAGGTTAGCCCATGCCCACTTCTGTGCTTCGCTTCGGTCTGCTCGGCGCTGCCCGCATCGCTCCCATGGCGCTCGTGCGCCCCGCCCGTGCCGTTGATGGGATCGTGCTCGAGGCCGTGGCGGCCCGCGACCGCGAGCGCGCGCGCAAGTTTGCGGCCAAGCACGGCTTCTCGCGGGTGCTCGACAGCTACGCTGCCCTGATCGCGGATCCGAACATCGACGTCATCTACAACCCCCTGCCCAACAGTTTGCACGCGGAATGGAGCATCCGCGCCCTCGAGGCGGGCAAACACGTGCTGTGCGAGAAGCCCCTGGCCAGCAACGCCGAGGAAGGTGAGCGCATGGCCGCCGCCGCCAAGCAGAGCGGTCGCGTGCTGATGGAGGCCTTTCACTATCGCTTTCACCCGCTGATGGCGCGCGTGCTCGCGATCTTGGCCAGCGGCGAAATCGGCTCTATCCGGCGCATCGAAACGGCCATGTGCATACCCTTACCGTTGCCTTCCGACATTCGTTATCGCTTGGACCTCTCGGGGGGCGCAACCATGGACGTGGGCTGCTACGCGATTCACATGCTGCGTACGGTGGCAGGCGAGGAGCCCGAAGTCGTGTCGGCCCACGCAAAGCTCAGCTCGCCGTGTGTCGATCGCGCAATGGAGGCCGAGTTTCGTTTTGCGAGCGGCGCGAGCGGTCGTATCGAGTGCTCGCTGTTTTCGCGGCGTTTGCTCAAGCTCGGCATCACGGTGCACGGTTCCAAAGGCGAGTTGCGCGTGATCAATGCCACCATCCCGCAACTCTTTCATCGCCTGACGGTCAAGAGCGAACGCGGTACGCGCAAGGAGCAAGTGCCGGGCGAAGCGACCTACGTCCATCAACTGCGCGCGTTCAAGTCCGTGGTTTGCGAGGGCACCTTACCGTTGGTGCCGCTCAGCGATTCGATCGCCAATATGCGCGTGATCGATGCCGTATATCGTGCCGCGGGCTTGCCCGTGCGCGGTTTGTCCTGAGGAGCAGGTCGTGATCGTCACGCTGATCGATGGAACCTACGAGTTGTTTCGTTCTTACTATGGCGCACCTTCCAGCAAGCTTGCGGATGGGCGCGAAGTGGGCGCGACACGCGGCTTGATGCGCTCGCTGGCAGGCTTCCTCGAGCAAGCCGGCAATACGCATGTCGGCATTGCTTTCGACACGGTGATCGAGTCCTTCCGCAATGGCTTGTTTCCCGGCTATAAAACGGGTGAAGGCATCGATCCCGAATTGTTCGCACAGTTTCCGCTGATCGAACGCGCCACGCGCGCCATGGGCATCGTCACCTGGTCGATGATCGACTTCGAGGCGGACGATGCGCTCGCCACCGCTGCCTTACGCTTTGCAGACGATCCACGCGTGGAACAAGTACGCATCGCCTCACCCGACAAGGACCTGTGCCAATGCGTGCGCGACGACCGCGTGGTGGTGCTCGAACGTAAGTCAGGCAAGTTGACCAATGCCGAGGGCGTCGCAGCCCGGCTGGGTGTGTTGCCGAACCAGGTTCCGGCGTATCTGGCGCTGGTGGGTGACACGGCAGATGGTATTCCCGGCGTGCCGCGTTGGGGCGAGAAGAGCGCCGGGGCCGTGTTGCGCCATTACCCAACCCTTGCCGCGATCCCGCGTGACGCTTCACGCTGGGAGGTGAAAGTGCGGGGTGCTGCAGCCCTCGCGGAAAGCCTGCAAGCGGTCGGGCCGGCCGTGGAGCTGTACGAGACGCTGGCAACCTTACGCACCGACGTGCCGCTCAGCGAGTCGTTGGACGATCTTGCGTGGCGCGGGGTGGACGCAGCTGCGTTCAAAGCGATCTGTGCAGAGCTCGATGACCCGCGTCTACTCGAACGTTTACTTCGCTAGACCTTACTGTCTTCGCTGCCTGGCTCGTGCGTAGCTTTTAACTGCGGACAGTTGACTAAAGCCAATGGGCGCGCGGTTTTTCGCGGGAGAGCTCAAACGTGCCTCTTCCAACACGCGCGGTGGCCGCTCGGCATACATTCAGGTAGTCTCGCCGTGAATCCCGGCTAACAGCCGGGTTGGCTCTCGGGGGACAGTGCTGGAGTTTGCGGGCGTTTTACGACGTAACACCTCGGAGACGTGGGGGCGTTCGCGACAGCTTCGTGTCCAAAAATCAGCTTAGGAATTTTCCATGTTAGATCCGCGCAAGTTCACCCTCGACATGGCCCGCTGGCCGCTGGTCGTCATCACGCAGCATGTGCCGCAGTTGACTGACGAAGAGCGTGCCGCGACGTTGGAAGAAACCGATCGTGTGCTCCTCGCCAACCCTGGACGCTACGGGCTGGTGCTCGACAACCGTCAGGCTCAGCCGCCTTCGGCCAAGCAGCGCGCCTTGATTGGGGAGTACGGTGTGCGTTCTGCCGAGCGGGTGCGGGCACGCTGCGTGGCGACGGCGCTCTTGGTGTCGACCGAAGTGATGCGCGCGATGGTGACCGCGGTGCAATGGCAGATCGGCAAACAAGACAACTTCGAAGTATTCGACGAGCTGTCCGGGGCGCTGGCCTGGGTCCAACATCGTCTGGACCTCGACTATCGCCGCGCGCGCGGCTGAGCCGATCACGGCACGTTCACGACCAGGTCCACAGTCGACCTTACTATTTGACCTAGCGCGCGCTGGCGCGCAAAAGTGCGATCCGTTCGTGCAAGGCCTTGCGCAAACATACTTCGTTGAACAAGGCGGCTTCTTCGTCGCCATGATAGGCGACGGCGGGGATGGTCACGCCATGCTCCACGGGCGCGTAGGTGAGAAAGCCGCGCAAACAATTGCAGGTCGCGCCGCTCAACGGGTTCTCCGAGGTGGCACGTACTTGCACCGTGACCGTGCTGTCGTCGCTGTGGGCTGCGATCGCATGCAGATGCACGAACACGTTGGCTTGCACGGGCTTGATGAACGACAGGCCGTGTACGCCGACCAGACGCATCGGTGCTTCGACGAAAGCAGAAGCAGACATGGTGGCGCTGGTTTCGATCCAGCGCATCAGCGTGCCGCCGTATAGCGTGCCGTGGAAGTTGAGCTTGCCCGCGCGCACGGGCTCGATCTTGTGAATGTACGACGCATGCGGCGAGCGTTGCGTGGCCACGTTGCGACCGCGCATGGCACCCAGCAGCCCCTTGAGCTCGCGCAATAGTGACAAGAGCTGCGGTTCGCGGCGCGTCACGTTGGCGCTTGGATCGATAAGCTCCGGCTCTTCTTGTGCAAGGCTTCCGTCTGCGAGCTCGCTATGAAACTGACGGCGCATGGCGCCTTCGCGATGCAGGCTCATTTCTTCGGGTGTTTGCGGCGTAAAGGACGCAACGGTCGCGGGTTTACCGTCACTGCTTACGACCACGAACGTCATGTAGCCCGTGAGCACTGGGCGCGCTTGCGTCTGACCGCGACCGGTGGCGCTCATGGAGATCGCCACACCCAGCGCGCGACCGGCCGTAAATGCGACGTGCGCGCGCATGGATACGCGGTCGCCCAACACCACGGGCTCGAGCAGCTCGCTCCCATCGACGGCAGCGGTCACGCCCGGCAGTCGTCCATAGCGAGAGGCAGCCAGGGCACCGACCACGTCCATCCACTCGAGCACCTTGCCTGCGCGCAGGTAACCGTTGTCATCGCACGCATCGGGCGCCACCCACTCGTCAATATGCACTTCGTGTCCGTGCCGTGCTGGATCGTCGTCGCGCGCGATCACAGCTGCTTCGTTTTCGGATGCATGACTCATCGCAATTATGAACTGCCTTCCGTCGCTGGTGAGCGCCTGCCAAAAGCGGGGCTCACAACCTTGCAACAGTCCTCAGCATAGCGAAATGGCGCTCGAAAACCGTTTCGGGCTGATAACGGGTTCGTAAAAACGCCGCTGAATTGGCGGCAAAAGCCACTACTCGCGAGCAAACAGTAAGCGGTGCGCGCACACCGTGTGCGTTCACGCGCGGCAGTTGTGACCTGATGAACGCGAATCTGGCACACTTTAGCGGACAGTCCGCACAACAGTAAGGTCACGGAAGCTTCTACGCCGTCGCGCCGTAAAGTTGGTGGGCGTGTTCGCCGCTCACGTGACCCGAGCGACGTGCTCCGTCAGCGCCGGCGGGAGCGCGAACAGCTCGGCATGAAAAGCGTGGGCAAGCAGCTCGATGCCGTCTACCAGGCCTGTGACAGACGGCTGCGTGAACAAGTCTGCGTCGGCTACAAACACGCGTCCGGCCTTGGCCGCCTGGAGCTCCGAGAAGCCTGCGCGCTCGGTTAGACGCGCGATTTCTTCGAGTGCGCGCGGCACGCGAAAACCGCACGGCGCAACGATCAAAACCTCGGGGTCGTATTGCTGCACGCGCTCCCACGTGACCGGCACCGAATAGCCACCCGGACATGAAAACGCATCGGCACCGCCCGCGAGCGTGATCTGATCCGGAATCCAGTGGCCGCAATTGTAGATCGGATCGAGCCACTCCATCACCATCACGCGCTTGGGCATGGCATGCGCCGCGCGCAAGGTATCCACCACTTGGTTGATGCGCGTTTGCGCCCTCGCCACCAGTGCTTCGCCACGTGCAGGCTCGCCGAGCTCGCGGGCGATGGTGCGCGCATTCTCGAACACATCGCTCAAGCGACGTGGCACCAAGGCTACGAGCTTGGGCACATGAGGCAGCTTGTGGACGGCGCGCTCCACGTAGGCTGTGCCGATCTGACAGACGTTGCAGACGTGTTGCGTAAAGATTACGTCCGGCGCGGCGGCCTCGAGCAGGGCGTTTTCGAGGTAATAGAGCGTTTCATCGCGCGCGGCGTAGTCGCTGACCATGGTGTCGATCTCGGCGCTGGTCAGCGTCTTACCCTCGAGGATCGATCGAACGATTTTGGGTTTGTCCGAGGGACACTCGAACGTGACACCAAACAGATGCTGCTCGAGGCCGAGCTCGTAGATCATCTGCGTGGCAGCGGGAAGGAATGAGCATGCGCGCACAGGAAGCACGCTAGCACGCGCGGAAATCGAAAGACGGCGCCGTCTTCGGCCATTCGCGTTGGCTGCGGGCTCTTAGTGCGGAGATTCGGAGTATGGTGTGGAACACGTCGCACTCTTTCGAGGAGCTGGTCATGAAGCAACGATCCTGGGCTCACTGGATTTTCTTATGTGCATGTAGTTGCCTCTTGGCGAGCGAAGTCTCGGCCGATGGCGGAATGCGGTGCGGTTCGCGCCTCGTGTTCGAAGGCGATTCACTCTACGACGTACGCAGCCGCTGCGGCGTGCCCGACGCGAGCTCGCAGCACGTCGAATATCGGACGTTACGCAGGCTCGCGAATGGTCCGTGCTTCAAGCAACAGGGGCAGCTCATTTGCGGTCACGTCGAGGAACACACCGTCGAGATCGTGATCGATGAGTGGACCTATGATTTTGGCTCAAGCAGCTTCATCCGCACGCTCACCTTTGAACAGGGCAAGCTGCGCGAGGTCGAGCTCGGTCGCTACGGCACGAAGTCACCGTAAGGTTGGCTTCAAGAGCGAGTAACTGGTTCAGAGTCCTGCGTTCTCAAGCGCGCGGGTGACACGCGCCGCCAGCGCGACGAGTTGCGGGTGTTCCGCTTCCCAGCCGAGCAGCTTACGTTCTAGACCCGCCGCGATCGTTTGCGCGCCGGAGGTGTCGGGCTTGTCGCTCGCCACCAAGGCTTCGAGCTCGCCGACGTGCTCGAGCAGCGAGGCCTCGAGTTCCGGTGAGCGAGTGCCTCCGGCTGCCAGGAGCGCCCTCAGCTCGGCCAAGTGTTCGGTCATTTGCGTGCGCAGTTGCTCTTCCAAGGCTCGCTCCTTCAAGCCGACACTGTGGCACACTCCGGTTAGCTACGGTACGGAGCGCAACTCAGGCGCAGATTGCCTGCGCGCGCGCTGAAGGCTAGGGTCGTCCGCACTATGGCTGCCATCGCAAATGACCTGTTGGAACTGCTCGCTGACCCCGAAACCCATCAGCCTCTCACGCTTGCTAGCGACGCCGAAGTCAGCGCGCTCAAGCGTGCGGTGGAACAAGGTAAGGCCAAGCGCCGCGATGGTAAAGGCGCAGCGCTTGGCTTTGATGCCGCGCTGCTGACCCAGGGCAAGCGCGTGGCTTACTTGATCGAGGGCGGCATCCCTAATCTCTTGATCGACGAGCGCCTAGAGCTGACTGAAGCGTTGTAAGCTGCGAGCTCTGAGCATCGCATGAACATCGACCTGTTCACGAAGTATGTGCCACACGCCGTGGCCCTCGGGCTCGAGATGCTCTCGGTGGAGCTTGGTAAAGGCCGTGCCGTGATTCGCCAACCTTGGCGCGATGTTCTGATAGGCGATCCCGAACGCGGCATCGTGCACGGAGGCGTGATTACGACGCTGCTCGATACGATGGGTGGCGCGTGCGTGTTTGCGCTCGGCGAGGGGATTCGTCCGCAGGCGACGCTCGATTTACGCATCGACTACTTACGCCCCGCTGCGCCGCAAAAAGATTTGTTCGGCGAAGGGGAGGTTTATCGCACCACGCGTCATATCGCCTTCGTACGCGGCGTTTGTCATCAAGGCGATGTAAGCCATCCGATCGCCAACATGACGGCGACGTTCATCATCGCGGATCAACCCAGGCTCGCGGCGGGGTCCGAGCCGTGATTGATCTAGCCAAGATCGTGGCCGATGCGCGCACGAGCGGGGACTACAACCGCTTGCTCGACGCTGTCCCCTACGCGCGTTTTCTCGGCATGCGCGTGCTCTTGAGCGCAGACCGGGTACGGGTGCATGTTCCCTATCAGCCGATGTTGATCGGCAACGCGACCTTACCTTCTCTGCACGGTGGCATCGCAGGCGCTTGCTTGGAGACGGCAGCGCTCTTGCAACTAATCCACGAGCAGGGTGGCCTACCCATGCCCAAAACCATCGATTTCACCGTGGATTACCTGCGCGCCGCACGTTCCGAGGACCTGTTTGCCGAGGCCGAGGTGCAACGCGCGGGCCGCCGCGTGGCCAACGTGCGCATGCGTGCCTTTCAGAAAGACGCGCAACAGCCGATTGCGCTGGGACGCGGTAATTTCTTACTCGACTAAGTCTATAAGTTCCTAGCTACCAGATAAGTATGGTTCATGATGCGACCACGATGCAGAGCGCGGCAGAGACCTTCCTCGGCACCGCTCGCTACGAGGTTCAGGGGCGACTTGGCGATGGCGGCGGGGGCGTCGTGTATCGCGCCTTCGATCGCCAAGAGCAGCGCGAGGTCGCGCTCAAAGTCATGCGCGACAACGATGGCGATGGGCTCGCCGTGTTCCGTGCGGGCTTTGCCTCGTTGCGCCAGCTGCGCCATCCGAACCTAGTCACGCTCTACGATCTCACGGAAGAGCGCGGCCGTTTTCTCCTGGCCATGGAGCTTATCGAGGGCGTGGAGCTGCTCGAGTACGTGCGCCGCGAAGACAGCTTCGATGAGCTGCGCTTGCGCAGCGTGTTGAGTCAGCTGGCGCAAGGCCTGCGTGCGCTGCATCGAGAACGTAAGATCCATCGCGACATCAAGCCAGGCAACGTGCGCGTGACGAGTGAAGGGCGTGCGGTCTTGCTCGATCTCGACCTTACTATTGACTTGGACCACGATCTCTCGCCTTCCCATGGCGAGAGCGACGCCAGGCCCGTAGGTACCGCTATGTACATGGCGCCCGAGCAAGCGGCTTCCAAGGAGCCGGAACCTTCCTGCGATTGGTATAGCTTGGGGGTAGTGCTGTACGAAGCGCTGACAGGAACCTTACCCTATCGCGGTTCCGATCTCGAAGTATTGCTCGCCAAGCAAGATGGTAAGCCTGCGTTGCCGAGCTCGCTGGCACCGCATATTCCAGCGGATCTCGAAACTCTGTGCATCGACCTGCTCGTTCCGAACCCGGCGGAGCGG
The DNA here is from genome assembly GCA_046598735.1 of Polyangiales bacterium. Lineage (GTDB taxonomy): Bacteria > Myxococcota_A > Polyangia > Polyangiales > DASUME01 > DASUME01. Next base: position 3,885 of record JBKJIA010000033.1, on the reverse strand, counting down.
CCCGGCGGCGCCAACATCCTGCGGCGCCTAGGCGTGCATGAAGAGGCGCTGTCAGGCCGCGTGTCGCTGGCTTCGATGCTCACTGGCAACTCGCCGTTTCTAGGACGGGAGCACGAGCTTGCGCGCTTGTTCGAGCTCGTGGAACGCTCGCGCGAAGCGGCGGTAGTAGTGCGCGTGACTGGCGAGCTTGGCGTGGGTAAGACCACTCTGTGCGAAGAGCTGATGCGTCGCCTCGCACAGGACTCACGTCAAGTCTTACTGTTGCAAAGTGCTTGTCCGCGCTATCCCGATCGCCCGCATGCAGCGATCCACGAGCCGATTGCGCGGGTGACGGAAGCCTTGCGCCGCGGAAAATCCGTGGCGAGATTGCCGGTAAGCGCCAGTGCCTTACGGTTGCTCGAACGGGCATTTCCTGGTTCGGTACTCGGCATCGAAGCGCGTCAGGCGGGGCGCACGGCGCTCGCTCCCGACCCTATCGAGCAACGCTGGCGGGCGATTGCGGCGCTGCGGATCTTGATCGGCGAGGTGGCCGCGCAGACGCCCGTCGTATTCTGGATCGACAACTATCAATGGTCGGATGTCGATACGCAGCGTTTGGTCGCATCGCTCGTGCTCGGCCCGGACGCACCCAAGATCTTACTCTTGCTCGGTGACGAGCCCGCGCCCGACTTGCAGCAGTCGATCGAGCCACCCGCCCACGAAGTGGTCACGCTGGCGCGTTTGACGCCGGTTGAATCGCGCGCGCTGGCCGAGTCGTTGATGCAGCGGGCGACTGGCAGCACGCTGGGCGTGGAACGCAGTTTGTATCGCGACGGCTTGCCGTTGATGATCCACGAGCGCTTGCGTCATGCGCTCTTCTTTGGCCAGCAAGCGAGCGAACACTCAGGTCTGGCGCAGCTGATCATGCGCCGCGTGGACGAGCTGTCGCCGCCTGCGCGTCGCGTGCTGGAAGTCGTCTGCGCCGCGCACGATCCAGTGGCGCAGGAGATCTGCGAGCGTGCCTCGGAGCTGAGTCGTGCGGAGTTCAGTCGTCAGCTCTCGGCGCTGCGCGTGGCTGGACTTGTGCGCTGCATCTTCGTGAAAGGCGAAGACGCGCTCGTGCCGGGTCACCCGATCATCGCGGACAGTGTGGATCTCGAGCTGCAAGGCCCCGCCCGTGTGGCGATTCACGGACGGCTCGCGCTCGCCCTTGTCGCACGCGATCCGGCGCGCGCATCGGGCCGCCTGCTGCGTCATCAAGGCGAAAGTGGCGATCACGCGGCCGCTGCCTTGAGCGCGCGCGTGGCCGCCGAGCAGGCGCACGAAGCGCTGGCATTTCAGCGCGCAGCCGAGCTGTTCACCTTGTGCGCCTCGCTGGCCGCGCCTGCCGAGGATGAAGACGGTTATCGTTTGCTGCGCCGCATGGCCGATGCACTCGCGCACGCAGGTTGGGCCTTGCAAGCGGCTACCATCTATCGCGAAGCGGCGCTCGGCGCGAAGGCGGCCGATGCGTTGCACATGCGTCAACGCGCAGCCGAACACCTCTTGCGCGGCGCGGAGCTCGAAGAAGGTTTGTCCGCGGTGGGCGAGCTGCTCGCGTCGATCGACGTGAAGTTGCCCAAGACTCCCAACCGAGCTTTCTGGTCGGTCGCTGCGCGCCGCACCTTACTTGCCTTGCGCGGTCTCGGTTTTCGCGAAGTGGAAGAAGGTCACGTTTCGGCGCGTGACCTGAGGCGTGTGGATGTGCTCTGGGCGAGTGGCATGCAGCTCGGCCTAGTCGATCTCATGCGCGGTGGTGATTTCATGGCGCGCGGTCTGACCGAGGCGCTCAAGACAGGCGAGCCCCATCGCGTGGCGCGCGCACTGTGCACGGAAGCATGGAGCACGGTCGGTCTCGATGGCACTGATTTGCAGCGCACGTACGCCATTTTGGACTCCGCCCGTGCACTCATCGAACGGCTCGGCTCGCCCTTGCTCGATGGTCACTTACGCTTGGCGCAAGGTATGGTCGCGTTTGGTCATCATCGCCTACCTGAGGGTTACACGCATTGTCGCGATGCTGAACGCGTCTTCCGCGACAACTGCTCCGACGTGGTCTGGGAAGTGACGCAAGCTCAGGTCTATCAGACGATCGCGATGGCGCAGATGGCGCGCTACGACGAGCTCGCACCCAAGCTCGAGCTGTGCGTGCGCGAAGCGCGCGAGCGTGGTGATGTCTGGGGCGCTTCGTATTTCATGAGCATCGGCGCCATGAGTATCAAACTCGCCCGCGATTTACCCGACGAAGCGGCCGAGCACGTGCGCGAAGCCATGGGCCGTTGGTCCTCGGGGCGAGACTTCCATTCGCAACATTTGTTCGGCTTGATTGCCGCGGTGTACATCGATTTGTATCGGCAATCGCCGACCGCGCTCGATCAACTCGATGCGATGTGGCCGGTGCTCAAGAGTCAGATGTTTCTGCGCGTACGTTTTCCGCGCGTGACCTTGCAAGAGCTGCGCGGTCGCGCGTGCTTGCTGGCGGGCCGTAGGCGCAACGATCCCGCCCTATTCAAACAAGCCGAAGCCGAAGCGCGCAGTCTGTTGCGCGAGCATACGCCGGTGGCAAGCGGCCTTGGCCACTTGCTGCGCGCCAACGTGCACAAGGAGCGCGGCGATGACGGGCGCGCGGTCGATGAGCTACGCCTCGGCATTCCTTACCTAGAAGGTCATGGCCTCGATCTCTGGGTACCTTCGGCTCAAGCGGAGCTCGGTAAGCTGATCGGCGGCGATGAGGGACGCAATCTCGTGAAGGATGCCCAGCGCTTTTTCGATCGGCGGCAGATTCGCAACCGCGAGCTGTTCTGCGCGATGATGATGCCCAGCTTTACGCCGCGCTGACGCCCGGCTTTGCGCAGCGCAGACGCTCGCTGCTCGCGCGCACGCGTCTGACGCCTAGCCTTGCTGCAACGCGAGAATCTTACGGGTGAGCTTAGAGATCCCAAGCGTGTCGAGCTCGCTCGCGCTGACCGCACGCATGCTCTCGCTCTCCACGGCGTGAGCACCTTGTAGGGCAAAAACCTCGACCTGCATGCGACGATGGCTGAGCACGTGCTCGACCTTACCCTGTGATTTGCGCGCAAGTCTGCCAGCAAGTCCCAAGGAGTGTGCGAGCGTCACAGCGTCCGCTCGCGTCTTACCTTCTGCGCTCGGACAGCTCCACATGCCGCCGAACAGACTGCCTGACCCGCGCACGAGCCAATGGGCGCCCGCTTCGCTAGTTGCAGACAAGGCCACGAGCGCCACGGGCTTGGGCGCTTTCTTCTTGGGCGTCAATGGTAAGGTCTGCGTGCGATCGCTGCGTCGAGCGACACAAGCTTCTGCGATCGGGCAGACCGCACACTGCGGTGCCAGCGGCGTGCATACGGTCGCACCCAGCTCCATCAGTGCCTGATTCAGCGTGCCCGGGCGCTCCCCTTGCGCAAGCTCTTCGGCATGGGCCCACAACGCGCGTTCGGTGACCTTGTCGCCCAGGGGAGTTTCGATGCCGAGGTAGCGCGACAACACGCGCGCCACGTTGCCGTCGACAATCGGCTCCGGCAGATCGAATGCGATGCTGCCGATGGCGCCCGCGGTATAGCGACCGATGCCTGGCAATGCGCGCCGTGCTGTCGGGTCTTGGGGGACCTTACCTTCATGGCGCAGTGACACTTCTTGGGCACCGCGATGCAGCAAGCGCGCACGTCTGTAATAACCGAGACCACTGAATTGCGACAGCACTTCGTCTTCGCTCGCTTCGGCCAAGGTGTGCACGCTGGGAAAGCGCGACATGAAACGCGAAAAGTAAGGGATCACAGTATCCACTCGCGTCTGTTGCAGCATGATTTCGCTGACCCAGATAGCGTAAGGATCGCGCGTTCTGCGCCAGGG
>JBKJIA010000077.1:0-5505 GCA_046598735.1 Polyangiales bacterium | reverse complement strand
CGTAGGCGAGCCGCTGGGGCGCTGAGCGTCATCGACGACATCAGGGTGGTGCCACTCCTCGAGTTGCAGAAGCTGCACCATCTCCGGTCGCACACTGACTCTCCGCTCGATGCTGGTCGCCAGCACATCGTCACGAGCGACCTCCGCCAGATATCGGCCTAGCTCGAAGACACGGACCTCGGTTTCGTCTTCGAGCTGGATCCCACGACGTTGGTACTCTGCCCGAGGGGGAAATGCGAGCGCCCGCCCGCGCAGAACGACTTCCGCGGCGCCTTCAGCAAGCCGCTCGCTATCTTCCTCGTCCTGCCAGGAACCCTCTTCGAGAGGAGAGAAGAAGCGCGACTCGTTGTGAGCGTTGGACGTGAGGTAGTTCTGGCGCGCGAGAACTCCGGCTGGGGTTACACGCGCATCGTCGGGGCCATGAAGAATCTGGGCTTCACCGTGGCCCGCATGACGGTCGCGCGCGTGCTCGCCGAGCACGGCTTCGACCCCGCCCCCAACCGCGCCAAGGGCATGTCCTGGAGCGACTTTCTGCGCGCACACTGGGGCGCCATCGCCGCCGCCGACTTCTTCACCGTTGAAGCGCTCACTCTCACCGGCCTGACGCGCTACCACGTCCTGTTCGTCATCGACCTCAAGACCAGGCTCGTCCACATCGCGGGCATCGTCCACGAGGCTTGCTGAAGTACTACTATAGAGAGGCCGCATAAGCTGCGGCCGAGTAATGGGACACGACGGGGCGAAGCTCTCAATGAAGCATAGGCGTGTTAGCGTCCGGCGATGACGCATTCCACCCTCCGCACCCGCTCCAGCCTGCACGCGCTCGCGCTGGCCGTTATCTCGTCAGCGCTGATTTACCGGACGATTTTGGGCCTTCCGTCCTTGGCCTATGCCTGCGATTGCATATTGCCTGAACCGGGCCCCGCGCGTGAAGCCGCCGCTGCCGTTTTTGAAGGTCGCGTGACTACGGTCGAAGATGTGACGCCAGAAGGCGACGTCGGCGTGGGCACCAAGCGCGTGACGTTGGCGCTCGTGCGCACTTGGAAGGGCCTCGAGAACAAAGAGAGCGTCGTCGTCAGCACCAGCGCCTCAAGCGCCAGCTGCGGCTACATGTTTGAACCAAACACGAGTTATCTCGTTTACGCGAGCGGGGGCGAAGACGCACTCGAGGTCAGCGGCTGCAGCCGCACGCGTCTGATGAGCGATGGGAACGACGATCTGGGCGTGCTTGGCGCCGGCATCACGCCCGTGGACGTCAAAGCCCAACCGGCAGCACCTGCTGCTGCCATGCCCGCGACCGCGCCCAAGAGCGGTGGCTGCGGTAGCATGAGCGGCAGCGCCAAAGCCACCGCCAGTGCCTCGCTCCTGCTGTTCCCCGTCACCGGCTTGGTATTCGGCGCGCGTCGGCGCAAGCAGCGCCGCTAGCAACCAAACGTCCCCGGGCTGCTGCCGCCACACGGATCGGGGTGATCGGCTCGAGATCAGATTGCTCGGGAAGCTGAAACCGTAAAGGGCTGGGTCAGAAAATGAGGTCGTTCATGCCCGCTCTTCCTCGCAGCGTCACACTGGGTCTCACGCTATCCGTCGGCATCGCTTGCCTGAGGCGGATAGCGTCTTCAAACCGGGGGTAGGGCTCCTCGAGTTGTCAAAGCGCCCCTACTACGAAGTCGATCGCGGACGCCGCAAGGCCTGGCGGGCCGTGCGGCGGGGGCCGGTGTTTTACACAGATAATGGTGCGCTTCGGGCGATGCGTACCTCTACGCTGACTTTACTGTGTCTAATGTTGGATACTGAGAATGGTGCGTTTTGAGGGCGTAGGTGACCGCTGTGCTGACTTTGGGGGGCGTGGTGTTTGATGGGTGAGCTTGGGAGGAGCCCGTTCAGCATCTAACGCGGGCGTCCAATAGTTGTGTTGGTGTGCGGTGCGGTTCGGTTCCCGGCGATGACGACGCGTGCCGCGTGCTCAGCACGGCCCACATGCTTGCCTACCTACGCATCGCCAATGTCCTTGCCTTCACCGTCGCAAAGGCTAGCTACCGGCGCGGACGGGCTTGCCCTTCGCCGGGCGGGGATCGCACCCAACTAGACGACTTACGGAGTTTCATGAAGCCAGCGCTGCCTCCATTTTTCGCAATTCCGCTCTTGAAATCGTTGCGTGTCGGGCTGTTGGTCGCGATCCCATGCGCGATGGCCGCGTGCGCCGGCTCGGATGGCGAGCCGCTCGTTTCTTTGACCAGCCAACGTGTAGCCGGCAAGTGCACCATCCAGATCGACTTTCCGCACGACGCGATGGCGTTGTACGTCTCGGATCTCGATCTTACTCTGCCGCGCTCGAACACCACTCCCACGGACGGGATGATCTACTACGGGCTCCAAAGCACCGGGTTCCCGAATGGTTTTGTCGGCCCCATTCGCTACGGTGATGAGGAGGTTCCGATGGCCATGCTCGCCGAGCAGCCTGGCCGCTCAAGCAACGTCGTATACCCCACGCTTATCGAAAGCGACGACAAAGACGTCCCTTCGTTACTCACCCGGCGCGATACGTGTGAGGCGGGCACCGGTGGCTGCTTCAAAGTTGGTCTAGCTACGATCGCGGGCAACAGCGCGATCACGATCGAGGATTTCACCTGCGGCGAGCAGGCACGGGTCTGGGAATCGAGCACGTACCTGCCTCCGCCAAAGCAGTGACCATGCCCTCGCGAGGCATCGACGCCCACGCACCGCGCTGGCTCGCGACAGCGGGAATCGCCTCGCTGGTGGCGCCATCGGTCCTTCGTGCGCGCATCATTGCGCTCTTTGTACCCTGTGCCTCCTCAAACCCCCGTGAAGCGTGATGGTTGATGTTTCTCGCACGAGGCTCACGCTGACACCAGCATGCTGAGCCTGCTCCAGGTCCTGCTCGCCTGTCATGGCTACCGTGTCACATCCGCTACGCCGCCCTCCGATATTCATGATGTAAACCAAAGCATGGGCAAGGAGATGACCTTACCGGTGCCTCCATACGAAGTGCCTCCTGGCACGCTCTGCGCGGCACCCTGGTGTGGCCGGGAAGCGTTGTAGTATCGGACATAGTTAGCCAGGGGAGCTCGCATCTGCTCCTCGGAGGACAAACCTCGTGAACGAGGCACTCTCGACGTACGCTGCCAATCAGACGCTTGCAGAACGCGTTGGCCTTCGGCGCTCTGACCGGTGTCTTGGACTTCGCCGACATCACTCCAGATGGTGTTTTCGACGATCTTGACATATTCGAGTGGGCGAATCCTGGGTTCATTCCGCTCACCCAGAGTCCGGATGAATGCCCAGCTTGTGCGTAGTGACTCGGAGGCCCCGAAGTGAGTTCCCGATTCAAACAACTCCTCTTGGAACTGGCACGCGCCAATTTAGATCTCTTCTCCTACGAGGGTGAAGCGGGTGACGCGGCATTCGATCTCACGACGGCAGACACGTTCCTCGCGGGCATTGTGGACAACCTGCGCGGCGGCAAGACTGTTCCATCGGAGTTCCGACATGACATTCTCCACCCTTGGCTGGAGGGCACGGTCTGGTGTGGTCCTGATGGCAGCAGGCACGATTTGAGTCTCATGCCAGAACGTCTGCTTGAGCACCCGCGTCTGCTCGAAAGAGTCAGGTCAGCATGTGTACGCGAGCTGCGGGAACCGGTCGATTGACCGCAAGAAATCTTACCATCCATTTCCGCAGCTGTGGCCATCGCACAAGATGGCGCCAACCTGTTGAGGGCGATTTGACGTCGTAGCGCTGGCCGATCTGACGTCGCATGAATTTCAGCCCTCGGCGGCGCTGACGTTGCAAAACTAGTCCGCACCGCTCGTAGTTGTTGCCGGCCGCAACCATCGTAGGGATTCCCCGATCTGCTGTCGCACGACTTCGGCGCGCGGCCACGCCCACATCACAGAAGTCTGCCCGCGCAGGTCGTATGCCCCTCTCAACGGCGACGCGCGAGGAGGATGCGCAGCACGTACCAGAACAGCAGCATGACCGACGCGAACAGCGCGAGCGAGGCGGCGACGTGCTGGTTTGTTCGGTAGCGCTGCATCACGTTCGACGTGTCGTAGAGAATGTAGCCGCAGGCGAGCATGACCATCACGTAGCTGAACACGATGCCGAGCGTGAAGTTGAACAGGATGGACGCGACGACGAGGCCCAGGGAGGCCAGGCCTCCAAACATCAACACGCTGCGCATGAAGGAGAAGTCCTTGCGCGTGATGAACACGACTCCGGTCAGGCCGCCAAACAGCGTGAGCGTGATCAGCATCGCCTTGGGCAAGATCGAAGCGTCGCCGTCAGGCCCCACACCAGCAGCCATTGCCATCGCGATGATGGGCAAGAACAGGACCGACTCGAACACAGTGTAGAGCCCGAGGCCTGCGTACTGTTTACCTACAGAGGTCGAAGACAGCGCCCACTTGTCGGCCAGCATACTCACGCCGACGAACGCGCCCATGAACAACAGCCAGGTGAAGCGGCCACCCCGGACCAGGAAGTCGAGCATCGCCTGGGCCACAGGAGTCGAGAACCACAACACTTCCAGAGCTGCGAATGCCACGATTGCGCCGAGTAGGTGCGCGTACGTTCTAGCGATAAAGGCCGAACGTTGCTCTGTGGTGGCCGTTGAGACGACGGGGGCGACGCCGAACGAAGGGCGGGCGAAGTCGCTTTGCTGGGTCTGCATGACTGGGGCTCCTGACTTGGGCAACTCTTCGCCTACGAGTCTATTCCCTACCCTCGAATCGAGGCAGAGCAAATCGGGGCCACCCCTGGGTGTGTAGCCTGTGGGCGTCGGGCTGAAGCCTGCCGCGCAATGCTGCGGCTGCGTGCGACCTGCACAAACGCCGCACGACCTTGCGCGATCGGACTGGCTTCGCGCGGAGTCGATAGGCACATGGGCAGGCACACTTTACTGGTCTCTGGCTCCGTTCATCGAGCCTGCGGGACCCGTTCAATCAAGACCGGGTTCGCGAGGTTCGCGGGATGTTCGTGACCGATGCGATCGACGGTCAACCTACCTACCGAGCCGTGGCATGACACTCGGCACTCCACTGAGCAACCTCGCTGAGCGTGTTGAGCGCGACCCCCGTATGACGCAACTCCCTAAGTGAGCGCGAGACATCGGCCAGCGGCTCGCACGCTTTCATTTCGGTAAGCAGCTTTGCGGCATTGATCGCATTGATCAGCAGGGTCACATTCGTAGGAGCCAGGCGTCGCATCTTACTAAGATCTCGCAGAGCCTGGGGGCGCCGTCCGCGCTGGGCCTGCTGCACCGCGGAGAAGATCCAAGTATACGCGTTGCGTGGTGCGAGCTCGATCAAGTGGGCCACCGCATCGACCTCCCCCTCTTGGCTTTCCTCCTTGCCCAGCCGATCGGCGCGCGCTTGTGCTGCGGCGAGCGCCATCCAGGCAAGCCACTCTTCTGGTCGTCGTTTTGCTGCGAGCAAGGCATCGCTCAGGGCCTGCTCCTTGCTCGTGCTTTCGTCCATGATCAGCATC
>JBKJIA010000646.1:0-17034 GCA_046598735.1 Polyangiales bacterium | reverse complement strand
CGTGGTGAAAGCGCAGAGGTGAGAGCACGCGCAGGCGAGTTGCTGCCAGGCGTACGCATCCACCTCCCCGATCGCTACGTGCCGGGCCTTGCGCCCGCGCCGCTTCCCACGGCGAGCCGCGCGCCTATCCCAACTCGGCCCGCGCCCAGCGCCCCCAAGCCACGCGCAGCGCCTGTGCTGCAGGGGGGGGTCGCTTTGGAACAACGGCCAAACAGTGTGGTCGTCAGCTTGCTTGACCAAAATAGCGCCCCTAGCAAAGCCGGGCTATTGGCGGGCGACATCTTGCTGCGCATCGACGACGAGCCTGTTTTATCGGCCTCCCAAGCACGCGGGATGTTGCGCGACCCGGCCGGGACAGCGGCCAAGGCCCACATCCTACGAGGCAAAAAGCGCCTGATCATTAGGTGGAAGCGCCCGGGCATTCGCTTCGCGCCCACGCTCTAAACAGGTTATTTCGGCGGGTCTGCTTGTGCGCCTACTGACACTGACGCTGCAGATTTGGCAGCGAGATCGCGCTCACAGGCTGGTTTTGGGTAATGTGAGCGAAGCTCTGGTGCCTCGGGCTTGGAACATGTTTAGGCTTAAGTTTAGAGTGAAGGTTCTGGCTAGTATGGCAGCCCCGGAGGATGGGCAGGATGACAACGGTGAGAGACTCAAAGCGACCGCCTCCCATCGGGGAGATGCCCTCTGACGAGCTGCATGCTCGCTACGTCTGCGACACCAGCGAGTGGCCCTTGGTCATCATTTCGGCGCCGCCCGGCTGCAATCCTGAGCGCATCGATGCGGATAGCTTCTACGCGCACACCGATCGCTTGCTCGATCACGGCGAGCCCTTCGCCTTACTCTACGACGTGCGCAACTCCGGCAGGCTCAGCGCCGAACGTCGCAGGCGCTTTGTCGACTACGTGGAAAAACGCCGACGAGCCGTCGACGGCAGTTTGATCGCGTACGCATCCTTGGTGTCTACGGACTGGCAGCGCGGCTTGCTGACTGCCGTGCTCTGGTTTCTCACGCCATCGCGTCCACATCGCGCCTTTAGCGCGGAAGTAGAAGCACGACGCTGGCTGCTCGAGATGCTGCAGGAAGCCGACATGGTACGCGCCGGGTAACATGCGCTGGATCCCGGCGACAGTAACCTTACTGTTGCGCGCTAGAGCAGGCTTCGATAGCCGGCGTGCGATTGTTCAGCCTTACCTTCACGGACCAGCTTGATCAGATGCGCCTCGGCCGAGAGCCGCGCCAAAGGCCAGGCGATAGGCGGCGTGTCGGCATAAGCGACAGCAACCAAATCGTGGATTTGGGCGGGTTGTACCCGTGAAAGCTCCGCCAATGCCGCGCTGATCTTCGCCTCGCGATTCAGACGGTGCTGAATGTAGAAGCGCAAACGCGTGCGCGGATCAGTAATCGGATCGCCGTGGGCCGGCAGTAGAACCCGCGTGTCGAGCTCATCCATTTGCGCCAGGGATTGCAGATACAATTGCATGTCCCCGTCGGTGGGTTCCACGAGAATGGTGCCAACGCCAGCGACCATATCGCCCGCGATCATCACGTTGGCTTCGCGCATCAGAAAACAAAGATGACCCGGCGCATGACCGGGCGTGTGGACCGCTTCGATCGTCACCTTGGTGGGTCCGTCGAGCGCGATCTGCTCCCCGTGGTCCAGCAAGCGATCGATTGCGACATGACCTTCGAGGCGCTGGGCGGTTGCGGCATGGGCCCAGATCGGCAGTTCCAAACGTCGGCTCAAGTCGCGCGCACCACCCGCGTGATCCACGTGGTGATGGGTCAGTAAGATCGCACGAACCGTAAGGCCCGCCGCTTGTCGCGCGTGAACCCAGGCAACGACGCGCTCGATTTCCTCGGGAAAGGAAGATGCCGGCTCGACGAGCACAGCCTCGCGGGTGCCCACGAGAAACGAGTTGGTGTGCGTGGCGGGAGGCAGCGTGGGCGTGCGCAGGGCGAGCTGCTCGACACCGGGCGCCACGACCAGCGCCGCATCGGGGCCCGCAAGATCGGGGCCCGCAAGATCGGGGCCCGCACGATCGGGGCCCGCACGATCGGGAGCGGCGTCACTCGGTGCAGGCATCAGAGAGCGTGCCGAATTGCGGGACGCGCGGCGCCTTGGGAACTTCGATGCCCAAGCGTGCGGCGCGGTCACGGGCGACCTCGACGCTGGCGGTGGGTCCGAGCGAAGCGACAGGGAACATGCTCGAATGACGCGGCGTGGGCAGAATCGAGACCGAGCGTCCTTCGGGTTTGGACTTTGGATCGCCCACGAGTGTCATGCACGATTTCACGATGGCCTTGAACGTGTCGAACACGCCCTCGCCACGCATCGCGCAGGCGGCGATCTCGGTCACGCTTTCAGGCACCTGCAGCGCCTCGTGCAAGGTCGCAATACTCAGAGCCGTAGGCGTGTCGCGCTTGTTGTACTGAACCACGAGCGGCATCCGACTTGGATCGTCGCCCTGAAGAATCAGGTTGGTCTCGAGATTGTGGATACTGTCGACGTTGGCATCCAGCCGGTCGCGCTGGCTATCCACGACGAATACGATGCCGTCTACATTGCGTAAGATCATACGCCGCGTTTCATCGAACGCGATCTGCCCGGGCACCGTGCACAAATGCAGGCGCACCGTGTAACCACGGAACATGCCGAGGTCGACGGGCAAGAGATCGAAGAACAGGGTTCGTTCGCTCTCGGTGTTCATCGAAACGAGCTTGCCGCGATTGGCGGGATTGCTCTTCTTATGTATGAACTCAAGATTGGTAGTCTTACCGCCGAGCCCGGGCCCGTAGTAGACGACCTTGAATTGTATCTCTCGAGTCCCGTGGTGGATGCGCGGCATTGCCCACCCTTCATGTGCACACTGACAACGGTGCACGAGTGGGCACGCTAGCATGGCTCGACGTAGACTGTAAAAAAATACGCGTCACGCGTTCAGCCTCTCCAATCAGGGGTGTATTCTCGGACACTTGAGAGGCTACTGCCCATGTGCTTACGAGCGAGCTGTCTTACTATTCTGATCACGACGTGCGCTTGCGGGGGCCACGTGCCGCCGCCGGCAGTGCCGTTCGATGCGATCCAGCGCGATGAGGCGCGCGCCGCACGCGGGTCGGCCGTCGTCGACAGCGCTCAAAGTTGCGCTGGGACGCAGGCTGGCGCCGATGAAGCGTGCGACGCGCGAAGTGATCTTTGTGAACGCGTGCGCGGCAGTGCGGACGCAGACGCTCAGGCTCGCTGCCTGCGCGCCTCGGATATGTGCAGCTCGGCGCGTGCACGAACCGATGCGAAATGTGCTGAAAGCCCTTCGAGAGCCGTCCCGTGAGCACGCAAGATTTCGCGACGCAACGGGCCCACTCGACCGTCCAAGGCAACCCCGGCCACGCGCTGCTGCTGGAAGCACTACGCGGCCGAACGAGCCCAGGCATCGAGATTGTGCGCGGCGTGCGCCCGAGCATGCTCGATGCCGAAGGGGCACGCGCACTGAGCGCGCCATTTTTGGCAGGCTTCATGGTAGCCGCTGCCATATTGCGCGCACAGATCGCACACACTCAGATCGATATACTGACGCTTTTGCTGCGTACCGCCGCTTTTGCGTTTGGGCTACGTGCGCTGATTCTGCTCGTACGTTTTGCAGGTCGCGTCCGTCAGGACATGGATGCGAGTCGCCATGCCCTGGCCTTTTCGCGCGCAGGAATGCTGTGGCAAAGCCCGGCCGGTGAGCGCTTTGTGAGCCGAGAGGACGTGGTGGCTCTGGGTGTGCCGAACGTCCGTACCTCGCGCTTATTGCCTCAACAGCGGCGACCGCTCTTCGTAATCATGCGGCCGCGCACGGGCAGTTTGCACTGGTCTATTCCGCCTTATTTTTCGGCGTCGTCCGAGATTCTGTGCGCGCGTCTCAAGCGCTCGTTGGAGCTGGACGAGTTGGAGGAAACAGAAGATGCGACCGTGCGCCCTCCCCCATCGGACGCACCCCATGAACGCTACCTGCGCGCAGCGCGAGGTCAGCCTGGGCCGCATGACGCTGTGATTCCGGAAGGCGGTGCCTATCGCTGGCGTGGACCTTACGGTGTATTGCTCGGCGTGGTGTTCGCATTGGATGCATTATCTTTTGCGGGTGCGCAACGCGCACTGCTGCTGCAGCCAGTGCTCTTATCTTGCATCCTAGCGTTGGCCATGCCGGCGGGTTGGTTGTGGTGGATGAGGCGCAAGGCGGCCGCGCGCCTCGGCATCGCCATGCTGCTCACACCCGAGGAGCTCATCGTGCGAGGCAAGCATGGTGTTGTCACCGTCCCTTACCATCAGCTCGCGGACGTAGAGGTAAGGTTGAAGGACATCTGGTCGCCCTTCGTGGGGACGTACACCACGCGCAATCTTCTCATCACTACACATGACGGCGTCGCCATGACGTTCGACGGTGCTTTTCTTGGGGTCCCCCCCGAAGTAGTCGCCGAGCTTTGTGCGGCTTACCGAAGCGGACGCATCAACGCGGCTCAGGACGCAAGCTGACGGTCTAGCTTGGCCAAGCCGCGCCGGAGGGCACCGTCCACCGCGAACGCGAGTAACGCCGAGACCCCAGGGACCTTACTCTCAAGCTCCACCTCCCAGCGCACGAGGCTCCGCCGCTCGCCTATCGCCTCTAGCGTGATCACGCCGCGATGGTGGGCCAAGAACGGTAGGCCCGCGACGATGCGATAGACTAGGCGCGAGGGAACTTCGCGCTCCACGATCTCTTCGTCGAGCTTGGTCAGCCCCGCATCGACCCTTCGCACGGTGCCGACTCCTCCATCGTCAACTTGCTTGACGACGCTGACGGCGCGCCCAAGCCAAGTGCCCATGTTGGCGTGGTCGTCGAGGGCGCCAAATACGCGCTCGCGACTGGCATTGAATTCGTGGGTAATGTGGACGCTTCGCACGGCCGCACTTGAACACGTTGTGCGTAAGGTGTCACGCCGCGCGCGCATGTTGGGGCCGCATAGAGCGGTTTACGGCGCTGTCTCGGCCGATTTTTCAGCTTCCCACGGCTCGGGGGGCGGTGCCGGAATCTCGGGCTGCGCCGGCACCACGCTCAGGGCGATCAAGCGTACCGACGAGGTGGGAAGCACTTGGAACGCTTGAGCGGCATGCCCATCGCGCACCAGCGAAAGCTGCTCTTCAGGAGCCTTGAGCTTGAACGTGACGTCGTCGACAGTAAGGGTGCTGCCGACCTCGCCACTCACGAGGAATGTGACCCGAACCGGGCCGCGCAGACGACCGGAGGAGGGGAGCGCGATCGAAGCTCCGTCCCCCGGCGCGCAGCCTGTCGCTTCGCATTGCCAAGCACCGTGACGCACGCTCTCGCTGGCAAGCAGGCAACCGCTGGCCCGTGGCGTGTCCAAAAGGCCGAGCTCGATCAAGATACGCACACCATCAGGGATCGATGTTTCCATACCAAGAAAGCGCGTGACCAGCTTGGCCGTGTGTCGATCGGCTAGGTGCTGCAAGGCTCGCGCTTCAGCGCGTCGGGCGGGCTGATAGCGCTCTTCGTTCAGCATGCGCACCAAGGCCGATGCGGCGTCGCGACCGCCAATTTGACCCAATGCCTCTGCCACGTGCACGCGCAGCCGCACGTGCGCAAGCAAGTCGATCAACGCCGTGGCGGCGCTCTTGGAGCCAATCGCGGCCATGGCTTTCACCGCGCGCAGACGGTCGAGCTCGTCGGCGGCATCGTCGTGGGCCAAGCCCGATAGAACTGGCAGCGCTTCTGGATCGGGCACACTCGCCAGTGCCAATGCGGCGCGACGAGGCAGCGACAGGCCCGGACCTGACGGTTTACTATCTAGCAACGCGCGCACATCTGGCGCCGCCGCTTGCGAGCCGAGCAGCAGGGCTGCGACGGCGGCCTCTGCTCGCACCTGAGTATCTGGATCATGCGTACGCAGTCGGTCGAGTGCCGTGGCTGCAGCAGCGATCGATAGCTCGCCCAAGATACGTGCGGCCGCCGTGCGCACGGCTGGGCGGTTGTCTGCAAGCAACGGGACAACTTCAGGGCCGGCGCCTGGCGCACCAAGGCGTGCGCGCGTCAACGCCGCAGGAAAGGCAACGCCGTCCTCGACCGCCAAGGCTTCGACTTGCGGAATGCTGGTTAGAAACGCATCGAGCGCCATACGCAAACGCGACAAGTCTTCTGCGCGTTCGCCTGCGATGTTGCGCAGCTCGCGTGGATCGCGATCGAGATCGAAAAGCTGACAATGTTGCTCGCTCGCCACGCAGATCGCTTTGAGATGTCCGTCGCTCACCATGTGTCGATCCTCGACGGCGGCAAACGCAAAGGGCGGAGCTGCGTGCGAATCACCTGCGAGCAGAGCGCCCAAATCATCACCGCGCATGCGCGCTTCACGTGGCACCCCAGCTGCGCTCAAAATGCTGGTTCCCACGTCGACGAGCTCGACCGGTGCATCCACGAGCGCCGGCTTCACGCGATCAGGTGACGACCATAAGAGCGGCACGCGTACTTGTTCGTCGAACAGAGTCGTGCCGTGATAGAGACCGCCGTGATCCCCGAACTCTTCGCCGTGATCAGCGCTCACGATCACGGTCGCGCCCGGCCTTTGCGCACGGAACAGACGTACGAGCTCCCCGATGGCGCGGTCGCAGAACGCTACTTCCGCCTCGTAGCGTGCCCGGGCGCTATCTTCGCGCGCGCTGCCAGCAGGCGGATCGTAAGGTTCGTGCGGCTCGAACAAATGCACCCACGCAAAGATCGGATGGCCCGGCTCCGCAGCCGTCAGATAGCTGCGCATTTGCTCCACGCGCTCGACGGCTGAAGCGAACATCTCCTTTCGATATTCGAATCCGAAGCCGCGACGTCGTAAGGCATCGAAGCGCGAGCCATCGACGAAGAAGATCGCCGGCGGATAGAACGCTGCCGTGCGATACCCGTGGCGTCGCAAGAGATCGGGCAAAGTCGGCGGGTCGATGCTCCCGCCCTGCATCTCGAACACAGGCTTGAGGAACTTGCCCGTGAGTAGACTCGCGAGCGCATACGACGTGTGGGGCGCAACCGTGTAGGCGTGACGGAACACCATGCTTTCGCGGGCGAGCGCGTCTAGCTCGGGCGTGAGGCCGTGCCCGCCGTAGGCTGCCAGCAGATCGGCACGCAGGGCGTCGACGGTAATCAGCAGCACGTCGTGATCACGCAGGTCGATGCCGCGCCCGGGCGCGAGGTGTGACGCGACGTGGGGCAACGCCTGCTTGATTCGCGCTTGCTCGCGTCGCTCAAAGCGCGCTGCGACCGCCAAGACTTTTCCCGACCAAGGCGCCACGCGCTCCACGACATAGTTTGCGTTCGGCTGGGCACGCAGGCGCATGGCCATGAACGGTGCGAACACGAGCATGATGCACACCGTCAGAATCGCGCCCACGCTGACGCGCTTGGAAGCGGCCCGCCCGAAGACGATACCGGTCAAGGAAATTGACGAGAGCGCGAGCAGTGAAGCTGCAGCATGAAAAGCCGGGTAGCTGCGTACGAATAGCCGTGCATCCATGGCCAGCAATGCGCAGGCGAAGCCGACGACCGCCATCGCAAACCACTTGCGCGAGCTCTCTTGTCGTAGGACGCGCGCAGTCTGACGCACCGCAAACCAGGCCACACAGGCCCCCAGGAGCGCGAGCGCGACGATCAGCAACGGTCGCACCGAGGAATCGCGAATTTGACGACCGTCCGTCAGCAAGAAAGCGAAGGCCGCTGCGATGACCGCGCTGCCCGCCACCAACAGTTTCCATGCGCGGGGTTGCGTGATCGCGGCACGCAGGGACGCCCCTAGCACCGTTACGAACGCCGGAATCGCAGTCAGCGCCAGACTCGCATACGCCAAATGCTCAGATTGGCCAAGGAACAGCTTGTGGCCAAAAGCCAACGTCCACAGCAGCTCCAGCAGAGCCGCTAGCAAGCCCGCGCAGAGCAGCGCTGGTACATCTCGCCACATCGCGTGCTTGTCAGCCGTTCAGGGAGACCAGCCGACGTCCGTGATCTCGTAGGTGCGAACGCCGCCGGGCGCGTGCACCTTCACTTCGTCGCCGATCGTGCGGCCGATCAACGCCTTGGCGACGGGCGACGTTACGGAGATCGAACCCTTGTCGGTGCTGGCTTCACCGGGGCCGACGATGCGGTATTTGATCTCGCGGGCACCATCGACATCGACGAGCGTGACCCATGCACCGAAGCGCACGATGTCGCCCGAAAACTCGCTGGTGTCGATCACTTCGGCACGCGCCAACAAATCCTCGATGTCGAGAATGCGACCTTCCACGTGAGACTGCTTTTCACGGGCGGCGTGATACTCGGCGTTCTCTTTGAGATCGCCGTGCAACGCGGCTGTACCAATCTCTTCAGAGATCTTGGGTCGCTCGCTCTTGAGGTGCTTGAGCTCCACCAAGAGGGCGGCATGCCCTTGCGGAGTCATCGGGACGCGTTCCATCCCGCTTCGTACTATTTCGTGGAAAAAGGGGCAACCCCCGCCGGGCTCTCGATGATGTGCAAGCGAAAAACGGCGCCATAACACGCGGGTCCGCGGATACTTACGAGCCCGCAAGCTACAGCACTGAGCCGTCTCGGACGCGGCCTAAGGGTTCAAGGCGCGGTCGTGAAAGCGAAGTAGCTCGATGGCACCCGGCCCACGATTGAAGGCGTAATCATGGCCGCCAGGCGTCACCAGAAGGCTGTGCGGCACTTGACGCTTGCGCAGTTGCTCGGAAAGGGTGCGCGTGACGGGCAGCAGCGGATCGTGATCACTCGACAGCAAACGGATCTGCAGCGGATGTTTGCTTGCGGCCTGAGCGAGACGATCCGCCACGCTCGCTTCGCTGCCACGGATGGCGGGCTGCATGCTGCCAATCGATCCAAATACCTCGGGATGGCGCACGCCCACTTCCAGCGCCACCATGCCTCCCAGCGACACGCCATCTACGCCCACTTGGCGCGGCGTTTCGCTGGTGACCGGAAAGACGTCGCGCACGCGTGGCACCAGCACGTTCGCAACCCAGTCGGCATAGGCGGCGACTTTTTGTTCGCGTTCGCGGCCTTGATCGGCGAGCAAATCGGGCGTGTAAATACCGACCACGAACACGCCTTGGATCGGGCGCGCCACAAGCTCGGCATTCAACGCGCTCAACTCCGCATCACGCACCAGCCCGCCAAACGCGGTTTTAGTCAGGGGCGGACGCAGCAGCGCTTCGTAGGCATCGAGCAAGGCGTAGTCGTTCGGCCACGCCAAAAATCCGCGCTGCGGTCCGGCCTTGGACTCGGTCATGCCGTGAAAAGCGATCACGATCGGTAAGCGTTGGCCGGGTTTACGCGCGCGGGGCCACACACCCACGCCCGCTTGATTGCTGCCATCGGGCCCCACCACGCCAAAGCGCGCCGTTTGCACCAGCGCTGATTCCGCACGTGATGACGGGGAAAAAGGCGCCAGCACGGCGAGTGCAAGCACGACTGTCAGCACGAACAGCGGACGCGATCGCACACACTCAGATCGCACGACACGCCTCATTCATACGTTGGGGGGAGGAATGCGCGAGCGTAAGGCCGCCGTAGCCGCGTGGTATTCCTGGAGCGAGCAGACTTCGATCACGCGCGACACGCCGGTTTCGATGGCGGACGATGCGGCCGTCGCAGCAGCCATCGTGGTGAAGTAAGGCACGCCGCTCACGAGCGCCTGGCGACGCACAGCGAAGCTGTCGCGGATCGCTTTCTCACCTTCGGTCGTGTTGATGACCATGGCAACCTTACCATCGCGCAAAACGTCGATGATGTTCGGTTGTCCCTCGTGGAACTTGGCGATGCGTTGTGCCGTGACGCCCACGCGTGCGAGTGCATCGGCCGTACCGTTGGTGGCGATGATCGTGAAGCCGAGCTCGACCAACAGGCGCGCCACTTCGCTGGCCGCTTGTTTGTCGTCGTCGCGCACGCTCACGAATACGAGACCTGCCGTGGGCAACTTGGTGTTCGCGCCCTCAGCTGCCTTGTAAAATGCTTCCGGGAAGGTGCGCGCGATGCCCATGACTTCACCGGTGCTGCGCATCTCGGGCCCGAGCAACGTATCGACGCCCGGAAACTTGGCGAAGGGGAAGACGGACTCTTTGACGGCCACGTGCTGCGGAATGACTTCCTTCGTGAAGCCGATGTTCTTGAGCTTCTCGCCGGCTTGCACCATGGCCGCGATTTTCGCGAGCGGAATGCCGATCGTCTTGCTCACGAAGGGCACGGTGCGCGAGGCACGTGGGTTGACTTCGATGACGTACACAGCGCTACCGCGTACGGCGTACTGAACGTTCATCAGACCGATCACGCCGAGCTCAAGGGCGAAGGCACGCGTAGAGGAACGGATGCTGGCGAGCACTTCGGGTGGCAGCGCGTGAGCAGGCAACACACTGGCGGAATCACCGGAGTGCACGCCGGCTTCTTCGATGTGCTGCATGATGCCGCCGATCACGACCGTCTCGCCGTCGGAGATGCAGTCGACATCGACTTCGATCGCGTCCTTCAAGAACTCATCGACAAGGATGGCGGTGCTCTCGCTGTCCTCGAGCGCATCGAATGCTTCGCGCATGTAGCGCGCCAGATCACTCGGCGAATGCACGATTTCCATGGCGCGCCCGCCGAGCACGTAGCTCGGACGCACGAGCACGGGATAACCGATGCGTTCCGCAACTTCGAAGGCCTGCGTGACGCCGTGGGCGATGCCGTTGCGCGGCCTGCGCAAGTTGAGCTTGGTCAACACGAGATCGAATTTTTCGCGGTCTTCGGCGCGATCGATGGCTTCCGCGGAGGTGCCGAGAATCTTTACGCCCGCGCGTGCGAGTGGCACGGCCAAGCGCAGCGGCGTTTGCCCGCCGAACTGCACGATCACACCCTCAGGTTTTTCGACGTCAATGATCGACATCACGTCTTCGAACGTGAGTGGCTCGAAGTACAAGCGATCGGACGTGTCGTAATCGGTGGACACGGTCTCGGGATTGCAGTTGACCATGATGGTCTCGAAACCGAGCTTGCGCAGTGCAAATGCCGCATGCACGCAGCAGTAGTCGAACTCGATGCCTTGGCCGATGCGGTTGGGGCCGCCGCCGAGGATCATGATCTTACGGTTGTTCGTGGGACGCGCTTCGGACTCGTCGCCCCAGGTCGAATACATATAGGGCGTAAGCGCTTCGAACTCGGCTGCGCAGCTATCGACGCGCGAAAACACGGGCGTGACGCCTAGCTCAAGACGCCTGCGACGTACTTCGTGCGCATCACGCCCGGTGACCTGCGCTATCGCAGCATCGGAAAAACCCATGCCCTTGGCGCGACGCAGCGTGACTTTGTCGAGCGGTGCGTTGGCGAATTTCTTGAGCTCGCGCTCTTCGTCGACGATCTGCATGAGTTGGTCGAGGAACCAAGGATCGATGAACGTCGCCGTGTGCAGCTCCGCGCAGGTGGCGCCGACGCGCATGGCATCCACCACGTACCAAAGGCGATCGGACAATGGCGTGCGTACGATTTCGAGCAACAGGCCCTTGAGCTCGTCGTCGCTGGGCACGGGCACGCCATCGGTAAGCTTGGGAACGATGCCCATGGGCACGCCGGTTTCGCGCTGCTTACGCAATACATCGCGCAGCGCGCGATAGTCGACACGGTCCGCCAGCGACACCAATCCCGGGCGGCCGATTTCAAGCGAGCGCGCGGCCTTTTGCAGCGCTTCTTTGAACGTGCGTCCGATGGCCATCACCTCGCCCACCGACTTCATTTGCGTGGTGAGACGCGGGTCTGCCCCAGCGAACTTCTCGAAGGCAAAGCGCGGAATCTTGACGACCACGTAATCGATCGAAGGCTCGAACGCGGCGCTTGTGCCGGTGATGTCGTTCTTGAGCTCGTCGAGCCGATAACCCACCGCCAGCTTGGCCGCGATTTTCGCAATCGGAAAACCCGTGGCTTTCGACGCCAGCGCGCTCGAACGCGACACGCGCGGGTTCATTTCGATCACGACCAGCTCGCCATCTTTAGGATTGATGCCGAACTGAATGTTGGAGCCGCCCGTGTCGACGCCGATCTCGGTGATGATCGCGCGACCTGCATCGCGCAGGCGCTGATATTCCTTGTCGGTCAGCGTCATCGCGGGCGCGACCGTGATCGAATCACCGGTGTGCACGCCCATGGGATCGAAGTTTTCGATCGTACAGATGACCGAGAAGTTATCGAACTTGTCGCGAATGACCTCGAGCTCGTATTCCTTCCAGCCGAGTACGCTCTCTTCGATCAAACACTCATGGGTGGGGCTCTGTTGAAAGGCCCAACGAATGGCGGTGTCGAACTCGGTCTTGGAGTACGCGATGCCGCCGCCCGAGCCGCCCAATGTGAACGAAGGGCGCAAAATCACGGGATAACCGATGGTTTCAACCGCTTCGTACGCGGTTTCGAGCGTGCGCGCGACGACGGACTTGGGACAACGAAGCCCGATCTTTTCCATCGCGGCTTTGAACAGCGCGCGATCTTCGGCTTTGTTGATCGCTTCGACGCTCGCGCCGATCAGCTCCACGTTGTACTTCTTGAGCACGCCGCGTTCGTTCAAGGCCAGCGCGAGATTGAGCGCTGTTTGGCCGCCTAACGTGGGCAAAAGCGCATCAGGGCGCTCGCGTTCGATGATCGCCTCGATCACCTGCGGCGTAAGCGGCTCGACGTAGGTGCGATCGGCAAACTCCGGATCCGTCATCACGGTGGCCGGATTCGAGTTCACGAGGATGACCTGGTAACCCTCTTCTCGCAGCGCCTTGGCGCCTTGGGTGCCCGAGTAGTCAAACTCGCAGGCTTGTCCGATGACGATGGGGCCGGAGCCCAAGAGCAAAATCTTGCGTATATCTTCGCGGCGGGGCATCGAGGGCGCGGATTATCACCCGCGGGCCCCGTGGGCAACGTGGCCGGACAACGCTTGAGCAAGCCCAGCGACGAGTGCTTCGCCGCGTGCACCTCGCCCTTCCACGCGCGCACTTCGACCTGTTGCGTCGAGGGAAAGCCAAATAAACAAGCCCTTGCCGCCGAGCGCTTCCGCAAAGCGCGCGCCCCATTCCACGATCACAATCGCATCCGCGCCGATGCGATCGAGCAGGCCTAGCTCTGCGATCTCATCTGCGTCTCCAAGACGATAGAGGTCGGAATGCACGAGCGGCACGCGCGCGTGATGATGTTCATTGACCAACGTAAACGTGGGACTGGTCACTGCGACGCGATGGGGCACGCCCAGCCCGCGGGCGATGCCACGCACCAAGAATGTCTTGCCCGCGCCCAGATCCCCCTCGAGCACCAAGAGGTCGCCGGGTACGAGCAGCTCGGCTAAGTGAGCAGCCAGTTGACGGGTGGCTCGCCGGGTTGGGAGCCGCAGGGTAAGTTCTTGCGCCACGCACTCAAGACGTCGCATCGCGCGGCGCAAGGCGCAAGCTCCTATGTCCGGCATGCACGCCCACCCCAGCCCGTCGTTTTCTCATGCTCCGCGACGCCTGCTGTGGGCTAGCACACTGTGGCTTGCCGCTGTCTTGTCCGGCCACGGGCCCTGTTCGAGCGCTCATGCGCAACTGCCTGAGACGCCGCATCGCTACGAGCTAAGCGCAGCGCTGACGCCCGCTACGCACACGATCCAAGGCACAGCGCGCATCACCTTTCGCAACACGAGCGACAAGCCGATAAGCGAGCTGCTGTTTCATCTGTACATGAATGCGTTTCAGGACCGTAAGAGCGTGTTCATGCGCGAGTCCGATGGGCAGTTGCGCGGCGATAGGTTCGTCGGCGTAGGCTCGATCGAGCTGACCACCCTGACGGTTGACGGACGCGACGTATTGGGCACCGCCCAGCGTGAGTTGATTGCGCATGATGCCACGCAGCTGCGCACGACCTTACTTGCGCCTTTGGCACCAGGCGCGACCGCAACGATCGACAGCAGTTTCGTCACGCGCTTGCCGGAAGTGTTTGCGCGCACCGGCTACGACGGCGACTTCTACATGATCGCGCAATGGTTCCCAAAGCTCGCCAAGCTCGAGCGCGACGGCACGTTTGCAAGCTTTCCTTACCACGCGTTGAGCGAATTCTATGCGGACTTTGCCGACTATCGCGTGGAAGTCGACACTCCCAGCGAGTACGTAGTCGGCGCGACCGGCACGTTGATCGAAGAGCGTAAGGTCGGCGCACGCACCATTCGTCGCTTCGATGCACCGGGCGTTCACGATGCGGCGATCGTTGCGAGCCCAAGCTTGCGAACCAAGCGCTCGCGCGTGCAGGGCGTCGATCTGATTTCGCTCTATCCCGCGGGCTATGAATTCGCGCAGCAAGAGCACGAACAGATCGTCGCCGCGGGCCTGCGGCATTTCGGCCAGCGTTTTGGACCTTACCCTTACCTTACCCTGACCATGATTCTTCCGCCGCGCGGAGCAAACGGTGCGGCAGGCATGGAGTATCCGACGCTGTTCGTGACCGAAGGTAGTTGGCTCGGTGTTCCTTCCGTCCCGGGCCTATCCGGCGTATTCACCACCGCCCACGAGCTTGCCCACCAATGGTTTCAAGGCTTGCTCGCTTCCAACGAAGCACGCTTTCCCGTGCTCGATGAGGGCTTGGCCGAATGGGCTTCGATTGACTTACTGCGCAGCACGCTGGGTGAACGCGGCTCGGTCTCTTCGTACTTTCCTTTGTCGCGCTTCGAAGTAGAGCGCCTAGGCGCCACGTTCATGGCACCACCTCCCGTCGCTGCCGCTTGGTCCGCGCACGTCTACAGCGACAACGAATACGGCCGGCTCATCTACGCGCGCACGGCCGTAGCGCTCGAAAGCATTCGTCGTTCGCACGGTCGCAGTCGATTTGATCGCGCGCTTGCGCTCTATGCAAAACGCGCCCGTTTTCAGCACCCTGCGCCGGCTGATCTGGCCCGCGCGTTCGATGACGTGTATGGCCCAGGCTTCTCGAGCAAGACCGTTACACCTTTGGTGTTCGAAGGTGCAAGCAGTGCCGTTCACATTGCAAGCGCGCGCACCGTCCTAGATGGTAAGGAATACCTGACTGAAGTGCGGGCGCGACGCACCGGCGCAGTGGCCCTACCCACTTGGATCGCGATCTACGATCAAGATGGCAAAGAGCTCAAGCGCGCGCGCTTACCGACCGAGGTCATGCACTACGAGGTAAGCTTTCGGACCAAGTCCGGGGTCGCGCGCGTTGTGCTCGATCCGGATCGCGCACTGCTTGTCGATCCCAATGCGCGCGATCAAGTGCGCACCTTGAACGAGCCCCCAGCCCCCCCGTGGACCACGAGACTGACTGCCCTGTTTCAAACGCTGCTCGCCACGGTGGGACCATGAGTCCCTGGCTTGCTGTCATTCGTGCACTCCCGATCACGTTCTTGGTCTACGTGAGCTCGACGGCGCTCGCAGCCATGCATGCCCTGCCGATTGCACTCGAGATCGGGCGCTTGCCGACTTGGACGAAAGCGGGAGAAGGTGCGCGCATCGCGACGCTAGAGGCCATGCTGAGCCAGCTGCCAGTCTTGCGTGCGCAAGGACTTTCGCTGCTGCTGGCCGCCTTGGCTTACGCACTGCTTTCGCCCTGGTTGCAGATGTCGTGGTTCGCCGCGTTATCCGCGCCGCGAGCGCCGGGCGCAGCGCTGGCCGAAGGCGCGCGCCTTACCCCACGGGCCTACCTCACCTCGTTGGTCGTCGGGATCGGCACCGTGCTGATGCTGCTTCCGTGTGCGGCACTGGTCTGGACCACCCGCAGCTGGCTCGAATCCCGCGCGAATGTTCGCGTTCAAGATATCGCCACATTGATTGCGCTTACACCGGGCGCACTGGTCTTGTTCTTGAGCCTGGCTTGGCATGACTTGGCGCGTGCTCGCTGTCTGAGCTCGGGTGCTTTTCGCAGCAGTCTGCGCGCTTGGCTCGATGCGCTGAGCCTGGTCACCCTAGCTCGCTATGCCTGCTGGGCCGCCCTGGGCCTTACTATCTCGGTGGCAGCGCAGCTCGCAAGCTTGCAGGTCGGCCACTCGGGACGCCTTGCCATGTTCATCGTGTTGGCCGTGGTGCAAGGTGCGGCGCTCGCGCGAAGCATGCTGCGCAGTCGCTGGCTCACCGATGCCTTACTCTGTGCAGATGCGAGCCCATCTGCCCCCCGATTCCGCAAGAGTAGCGTATGAGTGCTGTATTCGAGGTCCAGCTCCAGGAGCATGCGCACGTTTGGGTGGTCAATCGGCCTGACGTTCGCAACGCCATAGACGATGCCGTCGTGGCCGCATGGGAAGACGCGGTACTTACGGTTGAACAAGACCGCAGCGTGCGCTCGGTCGTGCTGACGGGCGCGGGGGATGTGGCGTTTGTCGCGGGTGCCGACCTGAAACGCTTGCGTCAGCTTGATGCGGAGCAGCGCGCCCATCTCGATCGACGTATGCATGCTTTGCTCGCGCGCGTAGCGCAATTGCCGGTGCCGGTGCTGGGCGCGCTCAACGGTATGGTACTGGGCGGAGGCTGCGAAATCGCGCTCGCCTGCGACGTGCGCATTGGTGAGCCGCACACGAGCTTCACCTTCAAACATGCGGCGATGGGCGTAACCCCCGGCTGGGGAGGACTTGCACGCTTGACCGCGTGCGTGGGTCGCAGCACTGCCGCGCGCATCCTGTTCACAGCGCAACCCCTCGCCGCCGAAGACGCGCTTCGTACGGGGTTGCTCGATCAGCTCGCGCCACGCGGACAAAGTCTTGCGCGCGCACTCGACATGGCGCGCGCGATTCAAAAAGTATCGCCCAGCGCGGTCGCGGATTTGAAGCGCCTACTGAACGCGGCTTACGCTTCCAAAGACGCCAGCGACGAAGAGCGCCGCACGTTTCTAGAGCGCGCCGTAAGCTCCGATCACGCCGAAGCGTTAGCCGCATTCGCCGAGAAACGCGCGCCTAGTTTCGGCGAACGCTAAAAGCCTCAGCGTGCTGCTTTTCAGCGCCCACTGAGGCTTCACGACAGACGTCCCGCGACTTACGACCTTACTGAAGACG
>JBKJIA010000526.1:0-5563 GCA_046598735.1 Polyangiales bacterium | reverse complement strand
GCAAAGCCCGCGATCACTTCCACCACGAAGAACGCGGAGGTCAGCGCGAGTGCGCCTTTGAGTCGCGAAACCGAGCTAGCGTCGCTATGTCCGTGTCCGCCGTGTCCGCCGTGTCCGCCGTGTCCGTGTCCGCCGTGTCCGTGTGGCGCATGATCATGATCACTCATGTGTCCTCCAACTTCGAGAGGGCAAGCCAGAGCTTCACGACGATGACACCGCTTTCGACCAGCTGCTCCTCGAAGTTGTTGATCTCGCTCCAGGTCGCGCTTTGCTATGGGCAGTTCTTCTCGTCGGCTCCGTCAAAGCAGTCTTTTTGGCCGTCGCACACTTGGGCTGCGTCCACGAGGTTGAAACCTCCATCGCATCGCACGTCCACGCAGTTCTTTTCGTCGGACCCATCGGTGCAGTCATCGTAGCCGTCGCATCGTATGGCGCCCTGCCCGAGACACTCTGGCGCTGGCTCGGTTGAGCAGTCGTAGCCGCAGCCCACTTCGTCACTGCCATCTGAGCAGTCTTGCAGAGTGTCACAGACGATGTCGCCTACGCCCTTGAGCACCTTACCATCTTTACACGTGTGGGAAGCGCATCTGGCTGGTCCTTCGTCATCGCCATTGGGGCAATCGGTCGTCTGATCGCATAGGAAGATGTGAGGGATCCGGGCGCCTCCTCTGCAAAGAAAGCCATCCTTGGGCTCTGCTTCGCACGTATCAAGACATTCTGTTGCCAATGCTGTATCGCCGGTTCCGCACACCGCTTTCCAGATGTCAACGCATGCAACCGAACTTAGGAAGCAGCGGCCAAAACAGCGCCCATGTTCGTCGCGGATGCGCTCAAGTCCGACAGGAAGATCGGGCCTGTTGATCAACTTGCACTCGGTGAGCCTCCTTCTAACGCCCTGTTCAATGTATAGGTCGTCGCGGATCTGCGTAGGCGATCGGTCGTCAGGGATGGTCGCGGCGATACCGCCTGCGTCGCCTCCACCTGCGCTTGGAATGGATGTGCCCCCGTCGTCGGTTTGCCCCCCGTCTGTGGGCTGCGTGCCTACGGGCTTTGTGCCCCCGTCGTCGGTTTGCCCACTATCCGTGGGTTTTGCTGAGTCCATGGATTGCGAGTTGCCCTGTGAGGTCTTGCAACCGTACAGAGCGAAGCACAGTAAGAGAGCATATCGAGCAGACATGGGGGGATCTCGTTTCAGCGCCGGTAGTGCACGGCTGGCCTTTTTATCACATGAGAGCGCTCAAAACGGTATCGGGGGCACGACGCGCGACGAGCTTACGCGCAGATGTTCGGACAGTCTGCTTCATCCGATCCGTCCTCGCAGTCCTCGTATAGGTCGCACTTGGCCTCGTCGTTCGTGAGCCTCTGCCCATCCTGGCAGGTGTGTCCCTTGCAATCCTCTTCGTCCTCGCCGCCCTCGCAGTCCGGCGACCCGTCGCACGCGAATGAGTGCGGGATGGGCGTGCCGTCCGCGCACGCGAAACCGTCCTTGGGAGACTCAGGGCACTTCTCTACGCAGAGAGTAAGGCTTTCGGTTTCATCGCGCGTATCGGTGCAAGCGACTTCTTTCAGGGCCGCGCACGGTGCATCGAGCAAGCATTTGCCCAGACAACGATCGTATTCATCTTGAATGGTATCGTTGACCGGATTGCTAGCGGGGCCCGCGTAGAGCTTGCACTCCTTTTCTTTCGCGACCAGATCTTCTGCCAGTTTTTTGTCTGCCGCTGGGTCTTGCTCTGTGTCGCTAGCGCCGTCACCACCGCATGCGCTGGCAGCGAGGAGCATGACAAGGAGTGTGCTGTGAATAGTCTTCATCTTGCTTTTCCAGGGGTATTGAGCGCGTACCACCGACCCCGCCACAAAGGGTCGGCGCAAACGTCACTTTCTTGCGAGTCTTACGATCCACGCATCCGAACACCAGAAGTACGACTTGCTTTCATCAGTGGTGTCGGACGAATAGATCGTGTCCGGAGGAAAGATGGTAAGCGGATCGGCGCACTGCAACTCGCCGCCACTTGAGTAGCCAAGCCTTCGAATGAGCACAACAGTCGACGATGGCGAAAAGAAGTCGGCCGAACTACTTCGGATTGCCACATCCCGCTCGGCCTCGCACCCGTCTATGCGGACCTTACGGTACAGTCGAGTACACGCCCATTCTCGACCGGAGCCCGGCACGATCGAATCATAAAGCGGTTCGCTTGGACTTGGGAAATCATCCGGACAACCCGCTATGGTGCAATTCGTCTGCTCGACGCCGTCTGCCATTTTGAGCACGGAACGCATCGGTGGCGCGTCGAGGCCTCCGCACGATGGAAGCGGCTCATAGTCGATGTACTCTTCCACCTCGCCCACCAGAGTCACTTCAATCTTGTCACCATCCTCGATTGAGTTGCACGGCTCAACTTTAGGGCAGCCAAGAAGGATTGGTAGCGCGACCAGACACATACCCACGTGCAGATGCTTCATAGAAGACCTCTCAGAATACTCCGATTACTGGTGGATTCTGACCAGGAACGACGCTGGTAGAGCATTCAAAGCTGGTCTGGTGCAGCTTGACGAGTTCGCAGACCTGCTCACGTGAGTAATTATGGACGTTGATCAACCTGGACGTGATGGCGTAGAGGAGGTCGTTCCATGTCAGCCTCGTTCCAACCACGCCGTTGCGCTTTGCAAAGTCCCGAATGCCGTTGATCAGGCTCTTTGCCGGCATCTCGATTACCTCGTCGTTGAAAGTCTGCCAGGGGCCGTTCTGCAAGACGTAAGCTGGTAGCGCGCCCGGATTCCGCGTGAATCGCCACACGGCAGCATCTCCAGTTAGCTCACTGTTGGGGTTCTTGCGATCGATAACGTCGTGCAAGAGCGTTGCGAACCTCGCGGTCCCCTGATCTAGACCGGTAAGCTTCGAGTGCTGACAGAACGGGAAAGCGCGAGGTATGTTGTCGTCTGTAACCGGCCCCGTTATGACGCAGTCCCTGGTCCCTACGTTCTCCTCCATCCCGAGTCCAGCGCCGGGCGCCTGAAAATCGAAGAACGGACCGTTGCTTGACGCCCTTTGGCTTCTTGCTTCCAACTGAAAGTAGCTCACGCCGCCTGTTACTTGAGACGCGAACCAGTCCGCGAACCCCTCGTTGATGCGCGTAACTTCGGTGTCCTTCTGCGTTGGCAAAGTGTCTTTGATCACCGCGCTCCACACGTAGTTGAAGGTCTGCGAATTCTCGCGATTGAGCAAGTCACAGAAAAGGAAATGCCCATACTCGTGTGATGGTGTCACTCGATCGCGTCGTCCTTCCTTTGGCAGAATCATGTCGCTCGTGATCAGAAACTCGATGAGAGTTCCAGAAGCAGGGAGAACAGTATTGAGCAGGTCAGACAGCAGATTCGCTACACTCACAGGACCATTGGTCGCTTCCAAACATGGCACGAACGCGCGACCTTCGTTGATCGATGTGATCAAGGCGGCGGGCCACCCCACCTGTACGGTTGCCTTGCGCGGGGTCTGTTGGAGCGCTCTAGTGGAGAACTCCCGGGCATCTTGAAGTTGGGCGAGCGCGGAGAACTCGTCTTCGAGCAGCATCCCCACCCCCATGGCTTGCGTAACGTTTCCGGCGCTAACGCATGATCGAACCGGCCACAGCAGGCCTGCTTCCATGCGCGCCGTAGGCGAGTCTGCTTCTGCGCATACTCGGGTCTTTCGGTTCTTAGGAACAGAAACAGTGGCAACCCCCTTCGCGTCTGTCTTCGCTGGGAAGAGGGAGATCCCGCCCAACTGAGTTACGTTGATACGGGTATTCTGAAGTTTCAGCTCCCTGCCATAAGTCGCGGCACTCCCATAGCGGTCCCACGCACGGTTCAGGCCGGTAAAGCCGGAGTCATGATTTTTGACCCTCGTCAGGACCGTCAGCTTGACCTCCGGGCGAAAGAACTTAGCGAGGGCGCCGACGCCCTGACGAACTCCATCGACAACAGGTCGCACTACGTCTCGTGCTTTTCGTGCCCACTTCCTCAGGCGCCTACCAAAGCGCTTTTCCTGCGCCCCGTCGACAAATTCTGCATCGAGAACCGAAGGAAACGGAGTTTCCCCCAGATCCGTAAGGTGTGTATGGGATGGAGCGTAGGACAGGAGCGCGCCCGCTAGGTACTCCCACTTCACGCTGCCATCCCATGCTCGTGCTTCCACGGGAACAGTGCGCAAAATCATGGCAGGGTACGTATCATCGCCGAGAAGAGCCGCTGCTCTAATCGCGTTGTAAATCGCTGCCGGCATGAACGTGTACACGAACATGCCGCCGGTATCCTGAGGGTCACCCTCAAAGGACATCGTGTAGGCATCATCGGGCAGCTCGGAATCAAACAAGGGGGCCAGGTCCCAGTGAACGCCTATCTCTTCCAGCTCCCGCAAATGGTCAGGATTTCTGATGTAGATCTGGACGTAGGAGAGGGAGACCAGCGAAGCCATGATCTGGGCGATAGGGCTTAGTGCGGCCTTAT
The DNA here is from genome assembly GCA_046598735.1 of Polyangiales bacterium. GTDB lineage: Bacteria > Myxococcota_A > Polyangia > Polyangiales > DASUME01 > DASUME01. The sequence continues at coordinate 1,078 of JBKJIA010000526.1, read as the reverse complement.
CGACGGCTGCAGGCTCTACGCCGTCCGGCGATCGCTGCGAGAGCGGCTCTTCAGGCAACGCTACGGTCTCTCCCCACCTGAACGAATCTCGCAGGGCTCGCGCCTCCTCAACCGTGTAGGGCGCCCAATTTGTGGATGTGCTTTCTTGTTGGGGGGGCGGCGTGGCCGGCGCTGCTACCGCAGCGTCATCCGGCTCGGCCGAGGCACCAGGCTCGGCATCCGCGCAGGATAAGAGACCGATGCCGCAAAGGACGGCGGCAATCCGAGTAACTGAAGATCTCGTTTTCGTAGACATTAGGGCTCCGCTCGCACGTACCACAAAGCTCCAGCGAGGATTTGGGGCTCGCGAGTACCAAGGGGTAGTCCTCTGCCTGTTAGGCCAATCGAGCTACGTTGTCGAGCGACAAGGTGATGGCGCGCACGACGTGCCCGAGGCGTACCGGCGAAAGCCCGAAGCCCGAAGCCCGAAGCCCGCGAAGCCCGCGAAGCCGCGAAGCCCGAAGCCCGCGAAGCCCGAAGCCCTCGTCGCGGCGAAGCCCTCGGAAGCCCGAAGCCCGAAGCCCGCGAAGCCCGAAGCCCTCGTCGGAGTACGGAAATTCGGAGTGCGCCAAGCAAAGCTTGGATTGAGGGAAAGGACGTGTACCGTGTAAACACAGCCGGAAACTCGATGATGCTACCCAGCGGGTGCAAGTCCCGCCCGAGTAATGCCTAGCCATCAGCTCGGTAGCGAGTGTTGCGTGGACGTCGGCGACGGCGGCTGCGAAGCGTACACAGCGAGCGAACGGGCCGCGCGAGAGAACCCCGAAAATCCGATAATTGTGGATGCCAAGCCGCTTCCGAACGGTGAAGGCCACGCACTGCTCTCCGCGCAAGGCCAGGCGAGCAGTGACCACCGGGGTCTAGGAAGGCGGCACGAGCGTACAGGGGTAGCCCAGGAACTTGGGAGATCTGCGTCCTCCTTTGGGAAACAACGCGTCGGCTCAGCGGAGACCCGAGCCAGGGCGCGGCGAGCTTCATGGTGTGCTCGCCGCGCAGCGAACGAACACCGTGCCCACGAGGTATCGGCTGCCGAGCAAAA
>JBKJIA010000401.1:0-5804 GCA_046598735.1 Polyangiales bacterium | reverse complement strand
GTCGAAGCGGCCCACCAGGTTGTGCGGGTCGTCGTAGTAGCTGTTGATCTCGCCGCCGTGCCGGATGTCACCTTCGAGCCCGTGCACGGCCAGGTTGAGCCGACACAAGCGCCCCGTCTCGTCACCTTTTTCGACGCCGTGGATCGACAGCTCGCTGCCGCTCTTCTTGTGCTCGGCCACGAAGCGCGCACTCTGCACGAACATGCCGCCCGAACCGCAGGCAGGGTCGAGCACGCGGCCCTGGAACGGCTCCAGGATCTCGACCATCAATCGTACGATCGCTGTAGGCGTGTAGAACTCGCCGCCGCCCTGCCCCTCGCTCATCGCGAACTCGCCGAGGAAGTACTCGTAGATCTTACCGAACGAGTCACCTTCGAGATCCACGGGGATAGTGGAGAAGGTCTTGAGCAGCTCCTTCAGCATGCGTGCGTTGAAGATCTGGTAGGTCTTTGGCAGCACGCCCGAGAGCTGCGGGTTGTCGCGCTCGATGGCGCGCATCGCGTCGTCCACGGCCTGGCCGAGCGACTTACCGTTCTTGCCACCCTCGGGATACTCAAGGAGCGTTTCAAACCGCGCCTCGGGCGGCAGAAACAGCACGCCCGATGCGTGGTAGCTGCCCGCGTCATCCACGCGCGAGCCACGACGCCCGCTCGCACCCTTCTCCAATTCGGCGCGGCGCGCTGCGAACTTCGCGTCGGCAAAGCGCAGAAAGATGAGCCCCAGCACGGGCTGGCTGTACTCGGCCGACTTCAGCCCGCTGTTGGCGCGCAGCTCGTCGGCGGCGGACCAAAGGCGTTTCTCGAGCGTGGCGGCAGCGATGTCTTTCGAGGCGGGTGCAATCCAGCGCATGTCTATTGTTCTCGGGTGTCGTGGGTCGAGGCCCGGAGCCGCGTTGCCGGCCCACTGGGGGCGCGCTCGGCGGCTGACCGGGAATGCAGGCACCCTTTGGCACGACCGAGCAGCTCTGCCCACCCAGAGGCTCATGGTATGCCGAAGATGAGTCGAGTGTCACGGCTGTGGCGGCCGCCGACCCGACATGAACGAGGTAAGCAACTGCCCACTCATACGCACGCGGAGATCGTACCGTGCCGATGAACTAGGACCTTACGGTGTGGGCAAGCTCGCCGGTTGGCACGATGCCCAGCGCAAACTCGCGAGCATAGGTGAGCAAGACGCGGCAAGCTCGCGGCAACGTGTTGGCAACCTTCGTGACAACGCGTAGCCTCCAAATGTGCCCGCAAAGACCACGCTTTCAGGCCACCCGGAGCGACACACGCTGACACGCCGCGAGGTTGCCGCGCGCCTCGGCGTGAGCACGTCGACCGTGCGCCGCATGGAGTACGATCGCCTGCACCCTGTCGAGGACGACCGCGGCGTCTGGCGCTTCGACCCAGCCGAGGTCGAATGCCTCGTGCCGAGCACGAAGCCCACGCGGCCGGCCGTTTCGGATGACTTGAGACAGCGTCAGCGCGAAGGCCGAATCGCGGCTCGCGTCTTTCTTCTGTTCGCGCGCGACGCCTCAATCGGACGCATCGTTGTGGAGACCAAGCAGCCACCCGAACGAATCCGAGCGCTTTATCACCAGTGGGTGACGGGTCTTGATGCGGGTGAGTGGGCGGTCCGCGAGTAGCTGTGTGCACGGCGTTGTATGGTTGGGCATATGGCCCTGCGAAAGCAAAGTCTGCGAACGGTTGAGCTGGAGCTAACTTCCCCGAGCGATCTCAAGTTTCTGTGCGAGCAACGCGCAAGCCAGGGTGTGGCTCCAGTGCATCCTTGGCGCTCGCTGATCGCAGACTCAATCGAGTTCTTCGGCGTCGACCCCACTGGGGCGTGTAAGTGGTTCGACCCTCGCGCGAAGGGGTGCGCCTCGCAGTACAGTGGATGGATGCCAATTCCCGCTGTTGTCGGTCATTTGGCGAGCCACCATTGCGGCGAGGGACCGGCGCCAGCGAAGTTATGTGCTTTGGCGCGCGCGCTATACGGTCTATTCCTCGCCGTCGATGACCGTAAGGCGGGAACCGACCTTGCTCTTTGCACGAAGTTGGCAGCGGATACCGCCCTTCAGATGGGCAATGACTACACGGCGCTCTGGGCCGCGAGCGACAGACTCCGAGATGCAATTCATGCTCAGGTACCGCCAAACCTCGCCGCAGCAAGGTTGTATCAGCGTGTTGGGCCGTTCGCGGAATCGGTCAGAGCAACGGGCGATTTGGCCAAGCGATTTGTCGCGGAAACGGCATCGCCTGAACCCCGTAAGACTCGGAAGAGCCAGCGTCCCGTGCTCGTGAATGCGGAGGCTGAGCTTCTCGAAAGGGACCTGTGCGAAGAGGACGACGTCAACGAGCTGATCAAAGACATTCAAGAATCTGCGTCGAGAGCGGCGACGAGCGCGCTGCAACGCATACGGTCCCGACGTAAAGGGCCCGCCGAGTTGCTGCAAATCAAGCTGAAGCCCTGGAGAGATTGATCGGCTGGGAGATACATCTGCGGCCATGAGCCAAAGAGCGCTTTATCCCCCTGCGAAGCCCGGTTTTGCTGCCTTACTATTGACCGCGTCAGCATGCGCTCGAGTAGAGCTGAGATTCATGTGGCCCCGGATAAATCTGAGGCTGCATTGTCGCATTCCGCGATGCATTCTGCTCTCCACCGATGCAACACGCTGCCCACGACAATCGCGAGCGATGGCTCCTAGTAGACGAGACTGCTCGCGCCTTTCGCGTGTCGCCCTGGACCATCAGACGCTGGATACGCAGCGGCCGCCTGCGCAGCATCCGCCCGGGCCATCGTCTGCTCGTCTTACGCGAAGACGTTGACCGCTTGCTTGCCACTGGTTGAAGTCGAGGCGCAGCAGCGCCCAAAGGAGTCTGGTTCAGGCAAGACCTGACCGACATAACGAACTGCGTCGCGGGGGTATTCTTTTGCAGGGAAGCCCCGCGACGCCGTCCAGAGTTGCCGACGAGTCAGCGCCTCTAGGAAGCATCCTAGGGGAGTGAAGCTCGCTCGGCAACGCGGAGAGAGCTTCATGGTTAAACACAATGAGGTCGTGGGAGAGCTACGTTATTTGCTCGTCCTCGATGCGGCCGCCGGCGGCCTATTTTACGTCATTCATGACTGGATGCGTTCTCTCGGGCTCCCCGAGCCCGTTAAGCACACCTACGCATGCGTCTTGTCCCTTACTCGCACTCGCGGGCACATACCAACCAGCGCAAGGACGGTCGCGAAACTGGTCGGCAAAAGCGAACGCACGGTGCGTAAACACTTTGAGCACATTCTGAGCGCGGGGCTATGGGAGGTGATTCCCCACAATCGTGTCGAGGGCAGCGAGTATCGGCGCGGAGTTAACGAGTATACCTTTCTGTGGCACCCAGCGATGCCCGCACAGCTGCGCGGCGCCGCACTCCTCGGGGACGAAGCGGTGCGTGTGCTGGGCGACATGGTGCCCCGTCCTGCCGGTGATGCCAGCGACACGAGCCAACGTGACGCGTGCACCACGGATCCCCCTGTCGCACGCGACTCTATCCCCCTGTCGTCCGCGACAGGGCTTCTTAGTAACTCAGAAGAATTATCTAAGCAGGCAGGCAAGAGCAAAATCGTCGACCTCGTCCTAACACCCAGCCTTCGCGCAGAGTTGGAGCGCGTGCTGCCGGGACGGGTCGAGGAGGTCTTGCAAGTGCTTCGTGGCGCAGTCGACCCGCTCGATCCGGATCGAACTAAGGTTACTGACATACTTGCGCTTCGCTTACTGATCGTGCGGATGGAGCGCGGCGATGTGACGAACCCTATCGGTCTTCTCCGGGCTAAGTTGATCCCTGAAGCAGAGCAAAGGGTCGTGGAGAGCACCGCGTTCCTTGCTCGCCTCCGCGAGCTTGTGCTGGCGAAGGATCGAGCGTTGCCCAGCTGCCGGAGTGGATTCGCGATGCTTCGCCTGCTCCTCGAACGTGAGAAAGCTTTTGGCGAATATCAGACCAGGCACCTCGAACTGCTCGGATCAGAACCGTCAGATGTCGACGAGCTTCCGGCAATCGAAGGCAGACTAGGCGAGGCAGTGATACGAGCCGCCAAAGCACAATCCCGTCTGAAGCGCGCGATTCAAAGCAACGACGGCATCGCCCAAAACGAATCGAAGGGGGTTCTCGACACGACCGAGCGCGAGCTGGATAAGCTGCTGAAAGAGTCATCCAACGGTGCCGTATCGACTGGCCCGTCAACGCGCAACGCCGAAGTAAGGTGTGTGGGCCGACCAGGCGATTCCAGCGAGCCCGAGCCATGAATACGATGCGCAATCAGATAACTCCGCGGCCAGAAGAGCGCCTGATGTCGGTCTCGGAAGTCGCCGAACTGATCGGATTCACTCGCAAAGGCGTGTACGGCCTCGTCGAAACCCGTCGCATTCCGTTCGTGCGAATCGGCACGCGCATCAGGTTCATTCAGTCCGACGTGCTAGCTTGGCTCCAACAAAACCGAGTGCCGGCACTGGAGGATTAGTGTCAGCACGGAAGTACAAGGGAGCGTGGTGGGTGGACTTCTATTTCGGCGTCGAGCGCGTCCGACGGAAGGCGCCCATCAACACAAAGCGCGGAGCAGAAGAGCACGAGCAGCGTCTTCGCCAGCGCTTACTAGCCGGCCTGCCGCTTACTGAAGGCGAAGCGGTGGCCGCAACCTTACCATCGTTCGGAGTGTTCGCCGAAGAGTTCATGGGCTCCTACGTGAAGGCGAACAACAAACAGAGCGTGCAGCAAGAGAAACGCTGCATCTTTGACCACCACCTCTTGCCAGCGTTCGGAGAGCATAAGCTCGATGAAGTGCGCGAGCGAGAGATCGAACAGTTCAAGGCCGCTCTGATCGACAAGGGACTGTCGGCGAAGCGCGCCAAGAACATCCTCGCGGTGCTCTCGCGCATGCTGCGCTACGCGCGTGAAGTGGGCGTGCTCAGCAGCGTGCCAAACATACGCATGCCCAAGATCCCGCCGCGAAGCATGGACTTCCTGGCGGACGACGAATACGCGCGGCTCGTGTCTGCTGCTAGCTCGGACGCTGCACGGCTTGCGATGTTATTGATCGCCGGTGACGCGGGCCTGCGCAAAGGTGAGATCCTTGCTCTCGAATGGGGCGACCTCGATCTCGGCGCGGGCTTGATCACGATCATGCGCAACGTCTGGCACGACAACGTCAGCGCGGAGCACGTAGGCGCGCCCAAGAGCGGCAAGCTGCGCAAGGTTCCAATGACCGAACGCCTCAAGCGCGCCTTGCTCGCTCATCGTCACTTGCGCGGCAAGCGCGTGTTCACCAATGACCGCGGCACCGGGCTCACGCCTGGTCAGCTTGAGGTTGCCCTTCGCGTGACCTGCAATCGATCGCGCATGCGCCAGATTGGATGGCACGTGCTGCGTCACACGTTCGGCTCGCACCTCGCGCAACGAGGCGCGTCACCTAAGGCCGTACAGGAGCTGATGGGGCACTCCGACATCGCAACGACGATGCGGTACATGCACCTCGCTCCAGCACACCATCGTGAAGCCATCGCGTTGCTTGAGCATCGCAGCGAACCGCTGCGCGTAGTGCGCGAGGCTTAAACGTTTTCGCGCCGCTTTGGGCACCGGAACCGGGCACCAAGAGCGACGCGAAATCGTAACTACTGAGAAGGCCTTACTAAATGTTGCGCGGTGGACGGGACTCGAACCCGCGGCCTCCGGCGTGACAGGCCGGCGTTATAACCAGCTTAACTACCACCCCAAAAAACACTGCCTTGCGACACCTTCAAAACATTGTGAGCGGAGCAGGTTTCGAACCTGCGACCCTCGCCT
>JBKJIA010000230.1:0-3975 GCA_046598735.1 Polyangiales bacterium | reverse complement strand
GGGCGACAGTTGGGGGCAAGCGCACTGATGGTAGGTAAGCTGTACCGCGGCGTGTTCGTGCGCGTGCTCGTGACGTCGCTGCTCCTTAGCGTGACTTTGGCGCGCTCGACCTCCGCGCAAGAGATGGTGTCCTGCGATAGTCCGTTGACTGGCGACGAATGGCGACATCCGCAAGCCAACATCGCCGAACGCGTGTGGCGCGATTTTGCCGCTGTACCGGCGAGCGTGGTCGCCTGGGATGCGCAGGATTGGACGGTGTTCGGCGTGACGGCGGCCGGCACCGGCGCGTTGATGTTGCCACCCAAAGATTCGCTCGATGTGCGCTTTCAGAGCTGGCTCAAGGAACACCGTAAGCCCAGCGTTGGCCGCTATTTCGTCAAGATCAAGACCATCCCAGAAGCGGCCGTGCTCGTGGGCTATGGCGCGATTCTGTTCGGCAGCGCGTGGTTGACCGACAACAAGCCGCTGTTCGAATTCGGCTCGCTGTCGCTTGAGGCCTTGGCGATTTCGCAGTTTTTTCACATCGTCACCAAGCTCTTGGTGGGGCGCGAGGGGCCGCATCAGGGCGGCGGCGATGGCGAAGTGCACGGGCCGACCGTGTTCTTGTTCCCCGGTGGCACACCCTCAGGTCACGCCTCGACGGCGTTCGCATTGTTTGCGGTAACGGCACAGTATTGGAAGAAATGGCCCATCTACGCGGTTGGCGCCGTCGCCACGGGTTACATCAGCATGAGCTTGGTCTACACGCGCCAACACTTCGTGTCCGACGTGCTGTGGGGCGGCGTCATGGGCTATGCGATCGGCAGTTGGGTCGTCTACCACCGTTCCTCCCGTTATCGTTGCGGGGTGCCCAAGCAGACTGTTTGGCAGCGTACGTTGCTACTGCCCGTGGTCACTGCGCAGGGGGCTGCGCTGGCAGCAAGCGTAAGGTTTTGAGCGTTCTGCCGTGCAGCGGGCCTACACGGAATCATTGCGGTAGGTTCCGTGTTAGCAATCCATGAACCCTCGCGATGTTGCGTAGGGTGTGACGTCGGCTAAGCGCAGGCTCAGAGCATCCATGATGTCCGCAAGTACCAAGACCCAACCCGTACGCCGTGTGTTGCTCGCTTTGAGCGCTGGCCTGTTGGCGGTGGGCGTGTTCCGCATCGGCAAGGGCTTCTACGTGAATGGCAGCCTCCGCTTCGGAAATCCCGTGTCGGGCTCGCTCAGCGATGCTTGGGCTGATACCGCTTCCGGCGACGCGCAACCGCGCCGCATCCGCGCCGAAGTCACCCGCGTCAAAGGCAACCAGCTCGTGCGCGTATCGGACCGCTGCGAGTTTTTGATCGAGCGCAGGCCCCTCGACAAGGGCGCATTCTACTGCAACGCGCAGGTGCTGTGCGGCGGCAAGCTCGTGTACGGCGGGCCGGATCGCGGCTATTTCACATGCAAGCTCTACACGGAGCCGCGCCGAGATGTGGTGGGCAGCGATTCGAGCACCACCGGGGATGATCACGACGCTGCATTTTCAATCGACACGCGGGCCGGAGTGATGCGCGTGTGGGACGATGCGCGCGGCACAGAAGGCGCGTTTGACATCGAAGCCGACGTGATCGATGTCGAGTAGGCCTTACTGGCTGCCTTCAACAGTAAGGGTCCATTTTCGTGCCGCTCTCTCGGGTCACCGGGCTCAGTTCGCTCAGAAGCGGCCGCGAAGTTGTAGTCCCACGCGCGAGTCCGCGTGGGAGAACGCGGGCGCAAGCGACCAGCGTCGATTTTGGCGCCGGACCAGCTCGTTCATTTCCCGCTGAATCTCCCGGTGCTCTTGCTTGAGCTCGAGCGCCTGTGCGCGGTGGGGACGGTTCCGTACGCGGTAAAGTAAGATCCCAAGACCAGTGAAGCCCGTAGCCATGCTCGCAAACACAGTCGCGCCGATCACGCGGGAGATCGTCTCCGATGGTGCAAGCTCGGTTTTGCCGTCCTGATCGCTCGAGCGTTGCGAGCTCACGCCAATGCTCGCGAGCGTGAACACTCCAGTCACACCAAAGCCCGCGATCATTGCAACCTTCGGCCACTTTAGCGGCTGTAGCGCGCGATCAACTTGCAAGAGCTGCGCTTCCTCGAGCCTTACGGTCTCGAGGCGTTTACGTAAGGCGAGCTCGCGATAGATTGGGTCCTCCTGCGCCTTCACGCGACCTGCCGTGCCAAACAGGAACAGTAAGATCAGCAGCGTGCTCACCAGTGAGGGCTCAAAACGCATGGCGAACACTCAGGCTGGCGCTGCGTTCGCTGCCCGATAGCACGGGCACGAGTGACCAGGGATCTTGCTCTACGCGTCGTAGCTCGCGCCGAAGCTCGACGCGCTCACTTTCAAGCTTGCGAATGCGCTCGCGATTGGGCCTGCGTCGCAAGCGATGGCGAAAGATGCCGGCGCCGATGACGCCGGTGGGGAGACCTATCACGTGCAGAGCGATAAGCTTTGCCTTCAGCTCCGGCGCCATGGGCGTCGACGAGCCTTCCAAGGTCAACTGCGAGAACCAGCTGATGGCGAGCGAAAACGCCGACATGCCAAAACCCGTGGCCATCGCAATCAAGGGACCTGTGATCGGGTACAGCTCGCGGTCTTCCCGCTTCAAGGTGCGCTCTTCTTCGCGCACAAGCTCGAACTCGCGAAATAGAGCGGCTTGTTTGGCACGTGTCGCACGCAGCGTCTGAACTTCGAGGGGCTCCTGCTCCTGCTCGGGTGCGGGTGCCGTGGTCTCTTCTGCTTGGATCTCTCCGTTTTCGGGCTCGCCGACTGGCGGCGGTGCCATTCGTGTCAACGGCGCAGGCGCCCAGGAACCCTCGCGTGGTGCCTGCGCTGACGCAACATCAGAGCTGACGCCGCAGCAGCGGGGGGCGCTCAGCGAAAGCAAAAACAGCGCGGCACAGAAGCCGCGTGCCGGAATCCGAAAGCTGACCGAAGCTGCATGAAAGGCCTGAGTCTTTGGTTTCAACATAGACGTGACTCTACGCTCAACAGGAATGATGGTCAACTGGTACGACCAGTTAGCGTGCCCCGCTTGGCGGAAAAGCACGGCACGCACTGTTTCTGTAATTGGTATTACCAGTTGATCAGTGCTAGCCCCCAGGCCTAGGCTGAACCGGTGCCAATTGAGCCTGTGAGCCGAAGCTCGCTTTCCGACTCCGTCTTCAAAGCCCTCGAGAGCCGCATCCTGAGTGGCGAGTTTGCACCCCAAACAGTGCTGCCGGGCGAGCGCGCGTTGTGCGCAGCCTTTGGCGTCAATCGAGGCGCGCTGCGCGAAGCCCTCAAACGTCTCGAGCAGCTAGGCCTGGTGCAAGTACGCCAAGGGGGAGCCACCAAGGTGCTTGACTATCGCATCGAGGGCGGGCTCGAGCTTCTGCCCGCGTTGCTGGTAGGGCCCGAACCAAAAGCGCGACGGGCGGCCGTGCGCGGTTTGTTCGAGCTGCGTTCCGCAATCGGCCCTGATGTCGCGCGCCTCGCGGCAGAGCGCCGCAGCCTTGCAGACTGTGATGCGCTCGATGCGGTCGTGGAGCTTATGGCGGACGAAGCTCAACGCACGCCTGTGGCCTTACAGCGTCTGAGCATGTCGCTGTGGGAGCAGCTTGCGCTCGCGTGCGACAACGTGGCCTATCGCTGTACCTATAACTCTTTGCGCAAGGCATGGAACCCCGTGCAAGACGCGGCCGCCAAGGCGTTGATGGAAGAGGTAGGCGATCTGCCGCGCTATCAGAAGCTTACGCGCGCTATCCGTGCCCAACAGCCAGAGCGCGCGGCAAAGGTTGCGCGCGAGTTGCTTGATGCGGGCTTTCAAGGCGTCGTGCGCTATTTGGGCGGCCTGTAAGATCGTAAGGTACGATGACCTGGCCAAACATGCCGGCTTTAGCCGCTAAACACCGCGCCCCATGAGAGGCCAATATAGAGTCAGATCGCGTGGCGACCTCCCATGGTCCGTTCATTGGCCTCTCATGGGG
>JBKJIA010000005.1:0-6795 GCA_046598735.1 Polyangiales bacterium | reverse complement strand
CGTGTGCGCCAGAATGATATCCATGGCTTTGTTGGCCGCGCGCAGGGAGCCCACGGCACGCGTGGCATCGCCTTCGCCGTGCATGGCGACCAGCGGCGCCCAGCCTCGTGCCAGGCTACTCGTAGCATCAAGCGCGTAGGCGCTCGCGGCATCGAGCGCGTAGACGCTCGCGGTATCAAGCGCGCAGGCCATGACCGCAAAACCAAGCGTGAAAGCCAACACGCCGGCGGTGGCGCACTCAAGGATCTTAGGACGATGCTCCACGTGTAGACCTCCCGCGTGGCCCGCAGAGTTGCACCCTGCTGCGCGAGGCCGCAAGGCCAAACTTAACCGTGTCAACTCAGACTGACAGTTAACAGGGTAAGGTTAGGGCCGATTAGTAAGATGCGGATCGGTAGACTGCTATCGGCAAGTGCACTGGCTCAGGCGTGCACATCGGTCGAGACCGCGCTCCGCTCGAAACCCTGGTGGATTTCCGCGATCGCGCGATCGAGTGCCAGTGCATCGACCGGTTTACCCAGCCGTGCATTAGGAATGCTGGCCAAGAAATCGCGGGCTTGCGAGGTGTAGGTGCCGCCCGTCACAAATACGAAGCGACGCGCCAGATCGGGATCGGTGCGCGTGAGGCGCTCGAACACGTCCATGCCCGAGGGCTCGGGCATCATCACATCGCTGACGATCACGTCGAACTCGTGATGTTGGATCAGACTCTGCGCTTCAAAGCCGCTGGTCGCGACCGTCACATCGTGGCGATACAACATGCGGCGCAGGGACGCGGCGACCTGAGGCTCGTCGTCGATCACGAGGATACGCGCGCGGGCCGGCTTGGGAACGGATCCTGAGCGTGACACGACAGTGCGCTCGGTGTGCATGCGACCGGACATCTCGCGTTCGTTGCTACGGCCACCGCGTGCCTCGATCGTGGACGCACGCGCAGCCACGGGTCGATCCAGCACAAGGGGCGTGGTTCCGTCGAGCTCGCGCACCACGCGTGCGATGCGCGTGGCCGCAGCGAGGGCCTCGTCCGCAAGCAGCTTGAGATCGGGTGCACGTCGCACGCTCTGCGGGAGGCTCGTACGCTCGAGCGCGATCACGGCGCTGTCGAGTTGATCGATCAAGATCGCCAGCGGATTGTTGAGCTCGTGCGCCAAGCGCGACTTGAGCTGCTCGAGCGCATCACGGCTCTCGGCTGCGCGCGCACGATGTCCCCAGATGAAGCCAGCACCCACGCACAGCGGCAGCATGAGAACGAGCGACCATGCGCCGACACGCGGAATCGCCAGCGCCAAGCCGATGCCACACACAAGACCGGCCATCGCAGCCATGGACGGCGAAACCCACGGCAAAGCGAGCAGCAGAGAGGAAGATCGCGCGCGAAAATCACTGCGTGAGTGACTTAGTCGCTGCTCCTCTCGCTTGCCCGCAAACAACATGGGGAGGCCTCGCCTTCGCTACTAAGAAGTAGTTGCCCGCATGGGTTACCAGACGGATCTAGTACGTGAAAGCCAAAAGGTGCTCGAAGGTGAACTGCCCCCCACAAGACAGTGCGCGAAGGGTGCAAGCAAAACTGCGTAAGAGAGCTTACCGCGGGCTGGATCGAGGCTTTCAGGCGGTTTTCAGCCGCGTTTTCGGGTAGCGAAACGCGCTCGATCCTCCCACATTAGGCGCGCGGATGCGCCTCGCGGTATGACGTATTTGCACATATATGATCGAGCACGCTTGGGGGACAGTTAATGGGTGAAGGAAGTCAGGGCGCGGACTGGCTCAAGCGCCGCGCTGAGCGACTTGGACGGTCCGTGCAGAACGCGCTCGAGATGGCGCGTCTCGGACGGCTGATGCCCGAGCAACGAACCTCCTACACGGTGGAACGCGAAGCGCGTGTGTACTCGTTGCGGCGCTATGCGGCGCAGCCCGGCAAGCCCAAGGTCGAGCATCCTCTGCTCTTGATCCCGGCGTTGATGATCAACTCCGAGATCTACGATATCGAGGCCGAGTCGAGCGCGGTGGCGTACTTGACGTCGGAGGGCATCGACGTTTGGTTGTGCGACTTCGGCATCCCGGAACAGATCCAAGGCGGCCTCGAGCGCACGCAAGACGATCACGTGCGCGCGATCAACGAGTGCATCGATCTCGTTCGGGAAATGACCGGCAAAGACGTCCATCTCGCGGGCTATTCGCAAGGTGGCATGTTCGCCTATCAAGTGGCGGCTTGGCGTCGCTCCGAGGGCCTCAAGTCGCTCGTCACGTTTGGTGCACCGGTCGATGTCTACGCGAACCTGCCGGGCATCGATCCGGAAACCTTCGGCAAGTATTTGCAGTTCATTCGCAGCGGCGTGCTCGGCGGGCTCGGCAAGCTCGACGCGATGCCGGGCGGTATCACGAGCTTGATCTTCAAGCTGATCAGCATTGATAAACGCGCCGCTCAGTTCATGCAATTCGTGGGCGATTTACACGATCGACAAGCGATCGAACACGGCGAAGGCAAGCGACGTTTTCTTTCAGGCGATGGCTTTGTCGCTTGGCCGGGGCCGGCGCTCAAGACGTTCGCCGAAGAGTTCGTGGTCGGCAATCGCTTGATGCAGGGCGGCTTCGTGATCGATGGGCGTGCTTGCTCGCTCTCGGACATCAACTGTCCGCTTTTGTATTTCGTGGGCGAGCGTGACGACATTGCACGCCCCCGTGCTGTGCGTGCGATCAAGCAGGCCGCGCCCAATCTGAGCGAGATGTACGAGATCATGGTGCCGACGGGCCACATCGGCCTGGTGGTGAGCAGCAAGGCGTTCGAGGTCACCTGGCCGAGCGTCGTCGAATGGTTGCGCTGGCGCGATGGCTCGGGGCCCAAGCCGAGTCGCTTGGTCGGGCAAGACCGTAAGGCTGGCGTCGATGCGGCCATCGATGATGTCAAAGACGGCCTGGAGTTGATTCGCGATGCCTCGAGCGGCTTTGCCAGCACGCTGACGCGCGGCATCGGCAGGCTCACGCGCAGCGGCCTGAATTTGAGCGAAAGCTTGCGCTGGCAAGTGTCGCGTTTGGCCAAGCTCGAACGGCTTACGCCCGAAGCGCGCGTCAGCTTCGGGCTCGCGTTAGAAGAGCAGGCCGAGAAGAATCCCGACGGCGCCTGGTTCATCTACGACGGCCGCGGACAAAGCTACGCCGAAGCCAATCGCCGCGTGGATCACGTGGTGCGCGGTTTGATCGCGTGCGAGGTGCGACCCGGACAGCACGTGGGCGTGTTGATGCAGAACCGTCCGAGCTACCTGTCACTCGTGACGGCGTTGAGCAGACTCGGTGCGGTCGCAGTCTTACTGAGTCCGGAAAGTCTGCGCGCATCGCTGGGCCTTGCGCTCGAGCTTGCACCCGTCGATGTGTTGGTCGCCGATCCTGACAATGTGGTGCTCGCGCGCGAGTCTTACGCTGGCAAGTTGTTGATGTTGGGTGCGCCCAAGAGCGCGCGGCCGCATGTGGCCGATGTGCTCGACATGGAGATGATCGACACCGAACGCATGGCATTTCCGGCTTGGTACAGCGCCAATCCAGGGCGCGCCGAAGATTTGGCGATGATCATGTTCACGGCGGGTCGCTTCGATGAGCCACGCGCTGCACGCATCTCCAATCGACGTTGGGCCGTCGCGGCTTACGGTGCTGCAGCGGCCGCTTCGCTCAGTCCAAAAGACACTGTGTATGCGTGTACGCCGCTCCATCACGCTTCGGGCATGCTCGTGGCCGCTGGCGGTGCGCTCGTCGGCGGTGCGCGCTTGGCGATGGCGAGCCGCTTTTCGACCGAACGTTTTTGGCCGGAAGTACGCCGCTATGGTGTGACCGTGGTGTTCTACGCAGGCGAGATGTTGCGCGAGCTGGTCGATGCACCGAGTTATCGCGGCGAGCATCAGAATCCGATCCGACTCTTTGCCGGCAGCGGCATGCGCGCCGACATTTGGCGCAGACTCACCGAACGTTTTGGCTCGGTGGGCGTGCTCGAATTCTACGCATCGACCGAGGGCACGGGCGTGCTTGCGAACGTGGCCGCAGACAAGGTCGGATCGCTCGGCCGTCCACTGCCCGGCTCGAACGACATGCTGCTCGCCGCCTACGATTTCGAGAAGAAGCATATGGTGCGCGACGCGCTCGGTCTGTGCGTGGAAGCAGGTCCGGAAGAGCCCGGCGTCTTGCTGACGCGCGTCGATGCGAGCCATGCGCAAACCACGTTTGATGGCTACGTAGACAACGAGGAAACCCCCACCCGTCTGCGCCGTGACGTGCGCGAGCGCGGCGACACCTGGTTTGTCACGGGCGATCTAATGCGCCGCGACGTCGATGGTGACTTCTGGTTTCTCGATCGGTTGACCGACGTGGTGCGGACCAGCGATGGCCCGGTCTTTACGCGGCCGATCGAAGATGCGCTCTATGATTTATCCGAAATCAGACTGGCGGTCGTACACGCGTCCAACCAAGAAGACGGCCGGCAGCGACCTGAGGCTTCGATCGTCTTGCGCAGCGGGCGGGAGCTCGAAGTGGAGGTGCTCACGCGTTTGGTGTGCGGGCGCCTGGCACCCAACGCGCGCCCGGCCGTGGTGCGCGTTGTCGAAGAGATTGCGCGGACAGACGGTTACCGGCCGCTCAAGGGCGCCTTGCGCGCGAGCGCCGACGATACGCAAGCTACCGTCTTGTATCGGCTCGACGACAAATCTCAACGCTACGTACGCGTCAAAGGGAAGCCGCGCGCCGCCAAGCGCGAACGCGAAATCCGCAACTAGGTTTTGATTGCCCGGTGGGCGCCGGAGTCAGCGGCGGTGTGCGCGTCCGATCGAAGGGCTGGAACGCGCGGGGGCCATCGAGGGACCGCCGCGAGCCGGACCGAACGACGAGCGCGGGGCGATGAAGCGCGCGCCCGAGCTTGGTCGCGAAAAGCCGGGCGTGATTGCGCGACGCACCGCAGGCGATGGACCGCTGCTGGGGCGTGAGGTTGCAAAGCGCGAAGGGCGCGCGCCAATCGCACCCGGACGCACCACGTGACCGACGCTCGCACCACCGCCCGCACTGCCAATTGGCCGCCCGATGTTGGTGCTGCGCGCGATACCACCACTTGCTGCGCGATTGACAGGCGATGGGTAATGCAGGAGCGGAGACGAAGCGGGCCGAAATCCCGTCATGGGACTGGCGCGTCCGACGCCGTGCGCAGGCGCTGCGCTGGCCACGCTAGCCCGACCCGACGTGCCCCCACCCGAGCGCGGCGTGAACCCACGAACGCGCACGATGCGCTGGGGCCGCGGCGCGGTTTGAACCACGATCGTACGCGTGCCCGGACGCGCCCAACCACCCGGCCAATACCACCAATAACTCGACGACCAATACCAATAGCCGGGCATGTAGCTGTATCCCATCACGGGCGCACACCAGTACCCCGGCAACCAAACCCAACCGCTCGCACCCCACGACCAGTAGCCGCCGACCCATTGATAGTAAGGTGCAGGCGGGGGCGAGCGATCGTCGACGAGCGGCTGCGGCGGTGCGTAGGCGGTCTGCTGCGGCTGAGGACGCTCTGGCACGGTGGCATCGTAAGGTGCGCTGAGCTCACCCTCAGAAAGCGGTACGGGCGTGGGGGTCGCAGCTGGCGCAAGCGCGGCACCCGGGGCGCCGGGCGCGGTAGGCGTCGCGGGCGCAGCCGACGCATCAGGTGCCGCGACGGGTGCCACCAGTGGCGGGGCATCCGCGCCACCCGGCGGCGGGGCAGGAATGATTTCGCGTGTCGCCGGCGCAGGGGCCGCAAGCACTTCTCGCTCCTCAGGCGCTGGCGCAGCGGAGGCCGGCTGCAGCTGCCCTGCGATCGCCGTCTCATGACCGTGCCGCAACCTTCCCCAGCGGCAGCCTGCGTCATCGCAAAGGCGCGTGTACACGGCGCCACGACCGCAACCGCTGGCGCCATAGCGATCGCCGCCGATCTGGGTCACCTCGGCGCTCGGACATGCCAAATCGGCGCGGGCGATATTGACCACTTGCTTGGGCGTCGCAGCACAGCCCAGCACGCTCCACGGCAAACTGAGCGCCAGCAAGGCCGGTAGCGCGAACGAGCGCGGGGGCACAAGCGAGCTTTGCAAACGGCGCGAAATCCCCAGGTAGGTACGCATTTTGTCAGCATGACACGAGCTTCTGAGCCCGGCAGGCCTAGTCGATTGACGGTCTTGCGATGCGCGCGACGATTAAATGGTAGGCGACGCCAAGCCCGAGCAAGCCCACGAACAGCAACGCAATCTCGCGATTGGACCAAGCGAGCGCCGCCAAACACAGCACGGAAAGCGCGAGCGCCAGAGCTGGAAAGAGCGGATAGCAGATGGCTTTGAATGGACGCTCGAGCGCAGGCTCACTCTTGCGCAGGCGAAACAGCGCGACCATCGACAGGATGTACAAGAGCAGTGCGCCAAAACAGGAGAGCGTGATGATCTGCGCAGTCTGTCCGGAGAGAATCGCGACCACACCAAGCAGCATATTCACCGTCAGCGCCACGCGTGGTGTGCCCGAGCTTACGTGCACGGCTCCCAGTAGCTTTGGGGCGTAGCCTGCGCGACCGAGCTCGAGCGTGGCGCGACCGGCCGCCAGCAAGATGCCGTGGAACGATGCGACCAGCCCGAGTAAGCCCACGCCCAATAGTAAGGTAAACAGCGGCGAATCACTGCCCACCACGTGGGCGAGCGCGAGCGGCAAAGGCGCATCACTTTGGATCGTGGAACCCGGCGCAAACACCACGGCGCGCCAGCCCGCGACACCCGTGGCCGCAAAAAACACGAGCAAAGCCAGCAC
>JBKJIA010000563.1:0-7346 GCA_046598735.1 Polyangiales bacterium | reverse complement strand
GGCCACGAGTCCTAGGACTATGTTTCTGGACACCTGCATGCGGGACCTCGGGGGGGTAAGCAAGGCATAACATGCTGGGTCCGAGCCTTGCGTCGGATTGACCGCGCAGGTGTTGCTGCACGCAAAAATTCCGCTGCCGGGCGCTTTGGGTCCGCTTGAGCGGCGCACCGCATGAGCGAGCTCGTTTCTGGGTTGGGTCGCCGCGGGTCAATCAAGGAACCAACGCCGGTCAATGACCGCGACGCCTCGAGAAGGTCTGATGGGTGCACCCGTAGGGGACTGGTTCCGCCGGAACCCGAACGGAGGAGGATCCATGAGATTTTATTGGCTTGCACCGATATCGAGGCTCCCTGTGACTACAGGTAGTGGGATGTCACTCTTTACCTCCCCAAACCTCCCCCAAGCACGAAGGATCAGTTGGTGCCTTGCGCACATGCTCATACTCCTGGGCGCATGCTCCGGCGGGAAAGTCGGACAAGATCAGTTACGGGAAGGAGACGGGCAGGTGGCGAACGCGGGCGAGGATGCCGGGCCCGGCGCCGGCACGCCTGCCGCCGCGTCGCTCTACCTACAGCCCGCCGAGTCGACCCTGCTGGTACCGGCGCGGGACATGCCGGCCAAGGTGGCGCTCCAAGCATTTCTGAGCACGGAGATACAGGCGCTCAGCGGGGTCAAGTGGCGCGTGTCTGGTGATCTCGTCGACATCGACGACACGGGCCTCGTGCTCACCCGCGGCTTCACTGCGGGAGATGTCGAGGTCACCGCGTACTACGGCAAACTGCGCGCCACCGCGAAGGTGCATGTGCAAGTCGCGCTGAGCGAGCAAATCGGCACGGTGACGCCAGAGAACCTCGGGCCGCTCGGAGGCCCACCCGAAGCAGACCCGGGCCTTTTGGCGGTGCCGGCCAACCCGACTAAGATTCTCTATCCGTACGACGAAACGGTCATGCCGAAGGGCCTGAGCGCGCCGACGTTGCAGCTGAGCCCTGGGTCGCTTCCGCCGGCAGACATGAAGGTCACCCTGCGTACGGAAGGCTTCGTATGGGAAGGCTTCGTGCACGTCGACAATCCGAAAACGCCGCAGTTGTCCATCCCGCAAGATGTCTGGGACGCAGCGCTCGCCACGGCCAAAGGGGGCGTGGTCACGATCGAGGTCGTCAAGGCGGCTGGTGGCAAAGCCTACGGCCCCGCCAGTATCGCGATCACAGCGGCAGACGCGACCCTCAAGGGCGCCGTCTACTACATGACCTATGAGGGCTCAGCCCTCGGGGTTTGGTCTACGCGCCCCGGCGTACAGGAACCGCCGAAGCACATCATCAAAGGCTGCACCGTGTGTCATTCAGCCAGCGCCAACGGCACACGCCTGTCGACGGGGAGTGAAGGAACAGGCGGCGGCGTGTACAACATCGGGCCCGATGGCGGCGCCACACAACTCACGGGTGCACCGAGCGGTTTCGGCGGGGACAGTCGTGGTTTGTCGTACGCCACCTTCACGCCGGATGGACGCTACGTGATGCGCTCCAAGAACAACTTCTGGGGCGGCATGAATCAACTCGCCTGGCGCATCGACGATGCAAAGAAGGCTCTGATCGATGCCACCGTGGTCGGTCTCGGTGCAGGCGTGAGCGCGTACCTGCCCGCATTTTCGCACGACGGTAAGCGCTACGCGTTCACCAATGGCGCCGGAGAGGCGTCGCCCCCCGGCAGCGTCGGACGCTCCCTCTCGATCATGGACGTGAACATCGACGAGTCTGCCGGCGCGGGTGGAACCCTTACCTTCTCCAATCGTCAGACTCTGATCGACAACAAAGCTTCGGGGTCAGTGGCCAAGTTCGTCACGTTCCTGCCCGACTCGAAGCAGCTCGTGTTTCAGCAAGGTAAGGGCTACGCGGGAGGCTACGGCGAGATGCTCCCCACGTGGGGGTCGAACAACAGCTACACGACCTCCACCGGACGCCTTGCGATGGTGCATGCCGATGGCGGCGGATACGTCGAGCTCGCGCGGCTGAACGCGGGCAATGCGGCGATCGACGCCGATCGCAACTACGAGCCTTTTTCGCTGCCGGTCAGCGCGGGTGGCTACTTCTGGGTCGTGTTCACGAGCATTCGCGATTACGGCAATACCTATACGGGTGCACGGGCGCGCAAGCAGCTCTGGGTCGCGGCCATTTCACCCAAGGCCGCTGTCGGACAGGACCCCAGCCACCCCGCTTTCTATCTGCCCAACCAAGGGCCGACCAAGAACGAACGGGGCTTTTGGGCGCTCGAACGCTGTCGCGCGAACGGCAGCTCGTGTGACACCGGCGACGAGTGCTGTGGAGGCTTCTGTCGCCCGGGCGACCCCGCAGACCCCAGCAGTGCGCGGGTGTGTACGCCCCCGGGCGAAGTAAGCTGCGCGGAGCTGCATGAGCGTTGCGAAAGCGCGGCCGACTGTTGCCGAGCGAGCGGCGGTGCCGAATGTATCGGTGGTTTCTGCGATGTGCCGCCACCCGAATCGTGTCGAAAGGCAGGGCAGACCTGCTCCGCTGCCCCCGACTGCTGTGGCGGCCTGCTGTGCGAAGGCAACGTCTGCATCATCCCAATCCAGTAGGAGTTCGCGTTCACTCGCAGCCGCACTCGCCGCGATACACGGCGCGGCCGACATCGGCAGGCCGGCGAATGCAGGATGCGGGGTAAGAAAGTCACTCGAGGGAAGGACGTGCGGCCCGCGGTGGCGTGTTTGTTCTTTTCGCGCAACCTTCGCGGCGCTTGCCCGATAGCCGGGGAAACCAGCGGGAGTGTGCAGAATGAAACGAGCCCTGAGCTGCGCGGCGGTCGCCTGCATCGCTAGCATCATGTGCATGGCGCTGAGCGGCTGCGACGAGCCCTGCAAACCGGGCTACGCGAAGAAGGGTTGGGATTGTAAGAAGCTACCTGTCGATGGTGGGCTCGACGGCGGGGACGGGCAGAACGCAAACGGCAGCATGGATGGCGGGCTCGGCGAATGCCTGCCGCCTGCGTGTGACCCGTGCGATGCAAAGCCGTGCGAGAACGGCGGGGCGTGCGAGACGACGGCGCGCGGGTTTGCTTGTACGTGTGCGATCGGGTTCAGCGGGGCGCGCTGTCAGATCGATCCGTGCGAGCTTGATGCTTGTTTGCATGGTGGGGTGTGCAAGCGCAGCAAGGGCGGGCGCACTTGTTCGTGTAGCGCGGATTGGACGGGGGATTCGTGTGAGATCAACACGAATCCGAGTCTAGGGGACCTTACGGTTTCGGGCGGCACACTCACGCCCAAGTTCGACGCGAATGGAACATCCTATGTATTGGAGCTTGGCTTCGAAACGTCGGCCATTTCATTCACTGCCCACGCCGCTGTGCCAGCCGGAGTCCGCATGGAGGTTAACGGCGAGGCGCTGCGATCAGGCGAACCAACGCGCGATTATCCGCTCGAGATTTCGCCAGCCTCTCAGCCCTTCCGAGTGCTCGTGACTACGAACGGAGACGTCACGCGAGAGTACGAAGTGCTTGTTCGCCGTTCCGTGACTCGGCAGGCTCGCATCGCTTCCCCGTTTGCTCAGGCAGGTGCGAACTTCGGCGCCGCCATGGCGAGCAATGGTCCTCAGCTCGCGGTTGCGGCGCCGAACTTCGACTATCAAATCGGAACGCCATCGGAGGCGCTGGATGCAGGAGCGGTAACCATCTACCGTCGAAAGGCTTTCGCATTCGAGGAAGCAGGCACTATCTACGCAGGCTCTCGCGCGGGCGCGCATTACGGTTCATCGCTTGCGATGGACGCGCGCTGGCTCTTCATCTCCGTTGCCGACGAAGTTGACGTCTACGAATACAGCGTCGGATTCGATTCGTGGTCACGCCGAGGAACTTTGCGGTCCCCCAACGTTGCCGAGCTAGGCTTCGGAAACCGAGTTGCTTTAGGAAGTGGGCTCTTGGCTGTGGGAGCCCACAGTGATTCAGAACCTAAGCAGGACGACAGGGTCTACCTGTTCGTGACCGACGACACCGCGCCGGCGGGCTGGCGTTTCAGCAGCGCATTGCAGGGCGCTTCGGGCTCATCGGAGGATGCGTACGGCAAGTTCCTGACCGTCGATCCCTCCGGAAACTGGGTTGCGGTAACCGGCAGCGATCCCATGCGAGTCGATTCATGGCATCGCGAAGGCGCGACTTGGGCAAAAGAAACTATTCAGCCTCCAGATAGTCTCAGCGCGCATTTCGGCACCGCGCTCGCAATGCAAGGTGAGAGGCTCATCGTTGGCGATGGTGAGTTCTGTTTGCTGGATTTATGCACGGGAGCCTCGCGCATCCTTGAGTACGTGCGACGCGACGGGGCGTGGGTCGAATCTAACCGTTTTGAGCGGCCGATGTTCCCCGACGTGCCTCAGGGCGAGGTCGTGAACTCGTTCGGTCTGCAGACGATATTGGCTGGTCCAACATGGCTGCTTGCGGACGGGTTCACCGGGGTCATGAGCGGCCTAGGCGGCCCCTATGGGGTGGGCCATCTCTTTGACACATCAGGCGGCACTCATGTCCACCGATTTCATGTCGTCGCCTACGACGGAGCGGCGCCGCGCAGCTTCGTCTCTGTGAGTGCCAGCGTTGCCGGAGGCCGCTTGCTTGTCGGCGCCCCAGACGATGCTGCGGGATCCCTTCTGGGCACCGGGGCAATCTACGTGTTCGGCGCGGACTGCAGTGGAGCCACGCAGGGCGCGAGCCCGCCCGGCTGTTAACGGCCCTAGCCGGTTGCACCAGGGCACGGCGTTTGGCGAGCGAGCTTCACTCGAGCTACGGGCGAGATGCAAGCGAATCTTACGGTGGGGAAAATCCCTGCGAAGGTTTCCACGTCCCCGATGGCTCTGCGCGCTACGCCCACTGGCTGCCAACTCGCCGCTGTCCGTGACGCGTCAGGGAGTCGCGCGGACCTGAGGATTCGTGACCAACGCCTCCCGGTCCGCTAGAACGCTGAAGACCTTACCTTACCGCCATGGGCATTGCGACGCAGTCGGATACGCGGGCTCGGCTCCGAAAACGGTGGCGAGATCCTCCGCTAGTAATTCGGAGCAGTCGTACCCGCCGCCATTGTCATTGAGCTCTGCAACCGGAATGAACTTCGCGACGTTGTTGGGCTCGGGGCAGATCTGCGTTAGTGGCTGAGTGTCCCCCAATCCGAAGCTGCACGCGAGCCCTCCGGAGCACCCAACGATACCCGATACAGTTCCCGTGTCCGCGACTGTCGCGGTGTGACGACCGTTTGCGCTCGGAGAGATCGTCCACGTGTTGCGCGCGTTGGCCGCTGCCATCACGGTCGCGGTCCCTGTCTTCTGATTCGTTCCGCTGGGCGGTGACGTACTCGCGATGGCAGATATCCCAACCTTTCCGTCCTTGTCCTCATCAACCAAGCGACAGTCGAAGTTGCCATTGGTCTTGTTGTAGGCCGGGAAAGCCGGCGCAGTCCGGCAAGTGTTCGCGGGGTTCCAGCCCACGTAAGTGAGGACCTCGTTGCGAAGGTACTTCCCGCCTGCTAGCGGCGTTACTTGTCGCACCACGGGGTCGACGGCTTGCACCCAATCCGAGGCACTCCAGCTGTAGTTGGCGCCCACGCGACCGTTGGTCCAGCAGCCGCGATCACTCAACGTAAACGTGGACCCATCCGCGTTGGCCGTAACGGTGATGATCGAGAAGTTTGCGGTCTTACCGTCGCTAATGGAGGTGTCCCTCAAGTCGTCCCGAGAACGGTTGTAGATCATGCTCCTCACAGCATAAGTACCCACCAACGGATTCGTATTACCGCAGCTTCCCTCCGCCACAGCGCACCCGCACAAGCCAGGCGCAGTCTTACCCGCATTCACCGGGCAGCCATCGGTCGCGTCCGGAGTTCCATCGCCGTCATCATCCGCATCGCACGCGTCGCCTTGCGCGTCGCCGTCCGTATTCAGCTGATCGCCATTCGAAACCAACGGGCAGTTGTCTGCGCCGTCGAGCTTACCGTCGTTGTCATCGTCGGTATCGCACGCATCGCCGCCGTTGGCGTCGCCGTCTGTATTCGTCTGAGTGTTGTTCGACACGGTCCGGCAGTTGTCGACGGAGTCGAGCACGCTGTCGCCATCGCTGTCGTCGCAAGCGTCGCCTTCAGCATCGTTGTTGAAGTTCGCTTGATCCTGGTTCGCGACGTTGTCGCAGTTGTCCTGGCAGTTGGCGAGCGTGTCTGAATCGGAGTTGGTGTCTGCTACGCCGCAGCCGCAGATGCCGAGTGCGCTCTTGGCCGGGTCGTTCGGACATGCGTCCGTGGTACCGCACACGCTATCGCCATCGGGATCGGCCGTGGCATCGACCACACCGCAGCCGCAGCGTCCAGCCGCGCCCTTGTTCGGATCACTCGGGCATGCGTCTGCTGCACCACACACGCTGTCGCCATCGGAGTCGGCGGTCGCATCCACCACACCGCAGCCGCAGCGTCCGAGTGCGCTTTTGTTGGGATCACTCGGGCACGCGTCTGCTGCGCCGCACACGCTGTCGCCGTCGGCATCTGCCGTTGCGTCTACGGCGCCGCATCCGCAACGTCCCACCACGCTCTTGTTGGGATCGTTCGGGCACGCGTCTGCACCGCCGCACACGCTATCGCCATCGGGATCCGCCGTGGCATCGACCACACCGCAGCCGCAGCGTCCGGCCGTGCCCTTTTTGGGATCATTTGGGCACGCGTCTGCCCCGCCGCACACGCTGTCGCCATCGCTGTCCGCTGTGGCGTCATTGACACCGCAACCGCAACGACCCACCGCACTCTTATTGGGATCAGTCGGACACGCGTCCGCGGCACCGCACACGCTGTCTGCATCCGGATCCGCCGTGTTATCGACCACGCCGCAGCCGCAACGACCAGGCGCAACCTTGGTCGGATCATTTGGGCAGTCGTCGGTGCAATCGACCACCGTCACCACGCCGTCGTTATTGCGATCGATGTCAGCCACGCCGCATCCGCACAGACCAAGCGCACTCTTGGCCGGATCGTTCGGACATGCGTCCGCCGCACCGCACACGCTGTCGGAGTCAGGATCGGACGCGGTGTCGTTGACGCCGCAGCCGCAGCGTCCAAGCGCAGTTTTATTGGGATCGTTGGGGCACGCGTCTGCTGCGCCGCACACGTTGTCAGAGTCGGGGTCGGCCGTGGCATCGACCACACCGCAGCCGCAGCGACCTGGAGCGCTCTTCTTGTTGTCGTTGGGACACGCGTCTGCCGCGCCGCATACGCTGTCTGCATCCGGGTCCGCCGTGTTATCGACCACGCCACAGCCGCAACGTCCTGCTGCGCCCTTGTTGGGATCGCTCGGGCATGCGTCTGCCGCACCGCATACGCC
>JBKJIA010000509.1:0-2567 GCA_046598735.1 Polyangiales bacterium | reverse complement strand
CAACGAGCAGTTGGCGAAGACACCTTATCTTTTGGGTGACACCTACAGCGTGGCGGATGGCTACGCTTTCACGGTACTACGTTGGACACACCCGCTGAAGATCGACCTTACACCCTTCCCTGCCGTCGTGGCGTTCATGGCGCGCATCGGCGACAGGCCCGCAGTGAAGGCGGCGCTCGAGGCAGAAAAAACGCTCAAATAACCTTACTGTGTCTTGGCCGAGCCCCGGTGTACGTCCACGTACACGCGCGTTTACGCGCCTTAGTACAAAGTGCGCACCTTACTAACTTGCACGAGCTCGCCTCTGTGCACGCGCATAAAGCCCAGGTGCCAACGAACCAGGCGCTGACCTCGGCCATGTCGGTGTGGCCCTGTGTTCCTGCCGATGAACGGCCGCCCTTACCCGACGAACGGCGTAGCTTGCAACCCTGACCTCAATGTCCGGGATCCTCGACCCCAACGGGCAGCGCTGCGCCATCCTGTGCCAAATAACTCCATTAAATCGCTTAAAGCGGCTTCGGCACGCATCGTGCTTATGGCCCTGCTGCACGGCGCGGGCCCACTGTGAGCCACCTTCGGTCCCGCCAACCGGATGAGGACTTTTTCGATGTACAAGCAAATCCCTACTCGCCTTACCGTTGCTGCCTCGACCCCCTCACGCTTTCAGGCGCTCATGCGCGCGCTGAGCCAAGCTGCGCTGGCTTCGACCGTGGCGGGCTGCGGGTCGGACCCGGCGGTGTCGGAGAGCGGCTGGGATCCGATCACTTGCGACCAAGGGCACGCCAACGTGCGCGATGCCAAGACCACACGCGCGGTCGACTACTTGGCGATCTATCGTCAATACTCCGACTCATTCGGCCCAACCAGCGACGCTGGCTCCCAAGCCGCCTGGACGATGGAAGCCGCACTCATGGGCAGCCCGTGTAGCGGAGTGGCGGATGCGACAGCTTGCAAAGAGCAGTTGGCTGAGGTGAGCTCGTGCGACGGTGTCTGTAAGCCCTTCGCCGTCGCCGGCGCTGACGGCAAATTCGAACGCCTCGACTCGCGTGCTGAGCTACTGAAGTTGCTGGGCGACGTGGATGCCGTAGCCGACGCGGTGCTGCTCGCGGTTTATGATGGGCATACCGTTTGTAACGCGTTCCGTTCAAGCGACCCGGAGGTCGGCGGCGCAACAAAGGTCGTGAGCAACGGCTACCAGACCCGCACCAAGTGGGAAGATTGCGGCACCGGCATCTTTCGCGAGGAGCTCGCCATTTCAAGCGATGGTAAGGTCGAGCAACTATCCTATAAGAAACTCGATGAATCCATGTGTGCGATCGGGCGGCGCCCGTTTGGTCTGTGTACTCATGGTCAGCCTGCCCTTAGTCGCACCAGCATCGGTGCTTACCTTGCCCAGGCGGCCCACTTGGAAGCAGCCTCGGTCTATGCTTTCCAGAAGCTCGTGCGCGAGCTCGAAGCGTTCGGTGCCCCCCAGCAGCTGATCGACTCCGCGATCGACGCGATCGAAGACGAGCTTGCACATACCCGCGACGTCGCGCGCTTGGCCCGTGCCTATGGCGCGACGACTGTATTGCCCGAGGTCGAGACATCCGGCCTGCGCAGCAAGCTTGCTGTGGCACTCGACAACATCAGCGAAGGCTGCGTGCGCGAGACCTTCGGTGCCGCCGTGGCGACCTACCAGGCAGAGTGTGCCGGCGACCCGCGCGTGCGAGCGGTCATGCGTAAGATCGCCGAGGATGAGACCCAACATGCCCGCTTCTCTTGGGAGCTGCAGGCGTGGCTCGCTTCCGAGCTAAGTGACGCAGAGACTAAGCTGGTAGAAGCCGAAAAGACGCGCGCCATGCAGCAGCTCGGCCAAGCGCTCGAGAGCGGTCTTGAAGCGGCCGACGAGCGGGCGCTCGGTTTCCCCTCGGTGGAAGCTGCCACGTCACTGTTCAATGGCCTTCGTCAAACGCTGTGGGCGGGCACATACCACGCTGAAGTCGCCTGACCGATTTCGATTCGCTCAGCTAGGCCCGGGTAAAGTTCGCGCCGCGCGCCCACCGCCCAGCGCATGAAGCACCATGTCTAGTCGGTCCTGACCCCAGTACGCTTCTCCAGCGACCACGAACGTCGGCGCGCCGCAAAGACCGAGCTGTTTGGCTTCTTGCCCCGCTTCTAGAAGCGCCTGTTTGTTCTCGGGGGCGTCGGCTTCGGCCACCCAGCGTGGGTCGATGTGGTGGGCGCGGCAAACATCTGTCAGGACTTCGCGGCTCGAGATGTCCCGGTCCTCTTCCCATAGCGCACGGTAAACGGCACGGATAAAGGCAGGCGCCTCAGCTTCGTCCTGTCTTAGTAATGCGCAGGTGACCCGCAGGGGAAGGATGGTGCGCATCGGAAAGCGAGTGGCGAAGCGGAAAGGTATGTTCCAATGCTGGGCCCAACGCGAAAGCTCCTCGGTATAGTAACGGCGCTTGGCCTCGGAGAACGCCAACATGGGTACATCCGGCGTTCCGATCTCGCGAAACAGCCCACCGAGCAGAAATGGGCGAAAGCGCACGCGCGCACCGGCTTCTTGCGCCACGCGC
>JBKJIA010000501.1:0-3461 GCA_046598735.1 Polyangiales bacterium | reverse complement strand
TCGCGCACAAGCCGCGGCCAACCTTTGGCCTCGGTCGGGATAGTAAGCTCGGCTATGCCCAAGCATACCGTCAACACGCTGAGCCCGAGCCAAAAGAACTGTTGACCTTGATGCAAGATCAACCTCACGCAGCGCTGCAGCTTGTGGCGCTCATAGCTGAACTGCGCGCGCACGGCGGAGATGAGCTCACTTGCCGGCAGCTCCTTCGCGGCGTCCGCGGACATCCAAAAGATGACCTTGAGCGTGCAAGCCTTGGGCAGATCATCGATCGCACCGAAGAGGTATTCCACTGCCTTTTCGTCGAGGTCCCGCTCTCGAAAAGGAGCGGGGTCTCGCTGGTCGAATAGCTGGCGGGAGTCGCGAAGACGGACATCGATGCAGGTAAAGTTGCCTTCGCTGCGATAGCGGTCTTGAGGTTCCATGGATCTTAGTGCCTACCCTGTAGACCTCGAGTCAAGGCCTCCTGACGCTTCGCGCTAGGAGGTAGCGTACGGCGCGAGAGGCAAATGATCGTTGCCGAAATGATCGCACCAAGACTAGCAAGCCCCATGTCCTTCTGTGCGTCCCAAGGATCTCCTTGGCTGCCAAGGTAAGCTGCGCCGAGGTCCCCGCCGAATACGTTTGCCGCTCCCCACTCGATGAGCTCGTATAGCATCGAGCCGGACATGATGATGTTGACTGCCGTGGCGCAACTGGCGAGCGTGCTTAGGGCAAAGCGTGCGCGCAAGAACTGGTGCAATGGGCTCAGCAACATCAGCCCCGCGCCAAAGTGTACGAGCCTATCGTAGTGATTACGCTTCCAGCCAAACAGCCCGTTCAGACTGCGCCCCGAGATGCGCAGGGACCAGGTGTCGTACGGAACTTCGGAATAGGTATAGTGAGCCCCAAGCTCGTGCAAAGCCAGAAAGCCCACCAGCAGCAGCCAGGCGCTGCGCGAGAGTGTGAAGTGGTGTCGAAACACGAACGCTGCGACCAAGAAAGTCAGCACGAGTGCATTCTCCACCCACCAATCCGCGGGGTATTGCGGCGCATAAGCCAGCGCACACCACCAGATCGCGAACACGGCCCATAGCCCTCGAACAAAGCGTGGTGAGGCATCGGATTGCAGGTGCATGACTGAGCGTATTGCCCACGGGCAAATCTGTGCAAGCCCCGTTGGGCTGGCTAACGCGCCCGTCCTTACGGGCCGACGACCATTTCCTCCACGTCGCAGAACTTGGGGCCGTCATCACTCAGCGCAATGCACTTCACATCGTCGCCGCAATCGGCGTCGGTTTCACACGGCGCCGGTGCACCGCTCGACACTCCGCCCCCGTCCGCTGTCATCTCGTCGACCTCGCAGAAACCGTTGTCGCCGCAGGTGACGTCATCGCCGCAGTCTTTGTCTTCGTCGCAGGGCGCGGGCATTAAATTGGTCTCGATCGCCCCGTCATCCTTACCGTCATCGTCATTGGATTCGTTGCAGGCGCCGCTGCCAAACGCGACAGCCAACACCGCAAACATCAGGTGCTTTCGAATTTGGATGGGGAAATTTGTCATCGCAGGCTCCGTGGTGTTGAAAAATATTTCCTTTGTTTTGCCAGCAACCGCGACAACAGTCAACCACCCCACTGGAGAAGGCCGCAATTTTCACACATATGGTGTGAAATAAATTTCATAAACTCGCCCGAATTGTGCCACAGTGCGGATATGGGAACGCTGCGGGAGGCTCAGCTCCGCATTATCTATTCGCTGATTAAGCCCGCGGTACGGGGGGCGGCACGCTTTCACGTGCCCATCCGAACCATGGTGGAGCTCGTGCGACTCGCGTACTTTGAAGTGCTGCAACAGCAAGGATTGTCGTTCGCGGAAATCGGCCGGCGGCTAGGCCAGACCGATCGTCACATGCGGTCGCTGGCGCAACGCGCTCAAAGCGATTTCTTCGCCGCCGAAGTCGAAGTCGGCCTTGTGCGCGAAGTCGAAGGCCTGCTCGCGACGCAAGCGATGAGCGACAAGGCCCTGATCAAGGCGCTGCCAAGCTACGAAGCAGACAACGTCAGGCGCGCGCTGGCCGAGCTCCTCGCTGAGGACCGAGTGACCCAAGCGTCAGATGGTCTGTTCCGCGCGTCGGGACGCTACACCGTACTACGCACCGATCAATTCCACCGTCGCATCGACGCGCTCAATCATTCGCTTGACGGGATGTACGGTGCCATCGTGCACAGGTTACTGCTCGACGATTCGGCAACCGCGATGGTGAAGACGATCTCGTTTGTTGCCGATTCTGAGGCGTTGAAACCATTCCTCAAGCGCCTCGAAGGGGAGCTGCGCACCGAGATAAGCGCGCTCGAAGAACAAGCTACCTATCGGGAGTCGAGCGAGACGCGCTTCATTTTGGGCCTGACTCTTACGCCTGTCGATGACGGGTAACGGCTTCGTTACCATCCAAGAACGTGCTTGCTGCTCGCTTTCGGGGGGCCTCAGCTCAGCCGTAAAGGGCAGCCCGAGCCCGCTGTGCGGCAGCGAAGCGCGCTTCCACGACTTCCCAGCTCCCGTTGGCAAAGAACGCATCGATGTACTTGGCCGCCGCAGCTCCAAAATCGAGCTGATAAGCATGCTCGTACATGTCCATCACGAGCAGGGGTACGCTCAATGCCAGTGCCTGCGTGTGATTGCCCGACCAGAAGGTGCGTAGCGCGCCCGTGTCGAGCTCGTAGCCCAGGATTACCCAACCGCTGCCGCCACCGAGCCCCATGCCTGTCAGGCGAAAGTGCTCCTCCCAGCGTGCACTCGAGCCGTATGCGTCGCTGAGCGCTTTTTCGATGGCGCCCGTGCGTTTGCCATTCCCGCCCAGGTTGCCGAAGTATTGCTCGTGCAACAGCTTCGAGCCGCGGAAAGTAAGCTCGCGTTCACGCAATGCCGCGACCCGAAAGGGGGGTGTATCTTTGGTGATCGTGGCAAGCTCGCGCTCTACCGCGTTGAGATTCTTCACCGCACCCGTGTAGTTGTTCTCGTGGTGCGAACGCACCATGCGCTCGGAAAGGCCGTTCAGCTTCGCAGGGTCAAATGGTAAGGGCTGGGCCGCATTTTCGCCTCGCAGCACACGACCTTGGATGGTGGTCGTCTTTTTTGGACTCGGAGACGAATTGGTGGGTGCAATCGGTGGAACCTTGGGCGGTGGCGAGTCGAACGCGAGGGCACGGGATGCCCCCATCATGCCAAGTGTCAGTGTTACGAGCGCGCCTCTGCGGTCGATGCCATTCATAGTCATAGTTTCCTTCCTCAGTGTCGATGACGGTGATGTAAATCAGGCACGTGCGGATGGTCGTGCTCGAGCGCTTCATGATGGTGCGGGTGCGCGTGGGGCTCGCCGCCCGGAACGTCAGACCCGTGCGTATGCTGGTGGTGCTCGTCGTGCACATGCGCATGATCGTGATCCAGCACTTCGTGTCTATGCGTATGGCCGTGCCGCTCGCGTACCA
>JBKJIA010000194.1:0-16645 GCA_046598735.1 Polyangiales bacterium | reverse complement strand
CCTGAGCGCGCGCGGCTTTCAGCGTAAAAGAAGTCACGTGGTACGCCAAAATAGGGTGCAAGCCCAGGCCACTGAACGATTTGTCAGCTATTTCACCTTACGCCATCAAATCTTGTTTCTTCGAGAGCATCTCCACCACGTCGGCCGGCAGAGCGGGCGGTTGTTTGCCGAGCGCGTGACAACCCAAGATCACCTCGGCGCTGCGTTCCACGATTTGCGTCATGTCCGCGGCCCGCCGCAAAGAACGCGCGGCCACGATCAAGCCGTGATTCTGCATCAATACGGCCCAGCCCTGACCGAGTGCTTCTACCAAAGCGGAGGCAAGCGCCTGGGTGCCCGGCATGATGAACGGAATGCGGCCGATGTTCGCCAGGAACGCAGCCTCGGTCGAAATCGCTACAAATGGTAAACCGCAATTGACCAAAATCGTGGCTTTGGGGGCATGACAATGCACCACGGCTTTGATGTCCGGACGGGCGCGTAAGATCGCTGCGTGAATCAGCCACTCGCTCGACGGCGCGCGCTGGCCCTCGTAGGCGGGCGTTCCGTCGCGATCGATCCTCACCATCAGCTCGGGAGACAGGGCGCCTTTGTACATGCCGCTCGGCGTGATCCAAGTTGCATGCGGATCATCGCTCGTGCGTGCGCTGACGTTGCCGCCCGTGGCCGTGATCAACTGCAGCCGAACAAGCTCGTCGATCACGGTGCACATTTCTTGGCGTATGTCGGACATGGTCAATTTCCTTATTGATGTCCGTGCTAATCACCCATCCATGTCGAAGCTGCAAGGACCCCTGACTGGTTTTCGCATTCTCGAGATGGGCGCGATCGGTCCCGGCCCGTTTTGCGCCATGTTGTTGGCGGATTTGGGCGCCGAAGTCATCCGTGTCGATCGCAGCGCCGGCAAGGTGATGGAAGCGGTCAGTGCTACGCCGTTGCTCGCGCGCGGTCGCCGCTCGATCGCGCTCGATCTGAAGCAGCCCGCAGCCGTCGCAACCTTACTCAAACTCATAGCCAAAGCAGACGGTCTGATCGAGGGTTTTCGTCCGGGTGTGATGGAGCGACTGGGGCTCGGGCCTGAGCTTTGCGCCGCGCACAATCCACGGCTCGTGTACGGGCGCATGACGGGTTGGGGACAAGACGGTCCGCTTTCACAAACCGCCGGCCACGACATCAACTACATCTCGTTGTGCGGCGCCTTGTCTGCCATGGGACGCGCCGGCGAAAAGCCTGTGCCACCGCTCAATCTCGTAGGCGACTTTGGTGGCGGCGGCATGTTGCTCGCGTTTGGCATGCTGGCCGCGTTGCTGGAACGAGAACGCTCAGGTCAAGGTCAAGTCGTGGATGCAGCCATGATCGAAGGCGCGTCGCTGTTGATGACCATGTTCTATGAAATGGTGGCCACCGACAGCTGGAAGAACCAACGCGGCGTCAATCTGCTCGACACCGGCGCGCCGTTCTACGACGTGTACGAAACGGCCGACCACAAAGTCGTCAGCTTTGGCGCGCTCGAACCCAAGTTCTTTGCCGAGCTAGTCAAGAAGCTTGACCTCCATGATGTGGACCTCGCGCGTCAAAACGAAGCCAGCCTATGGCCTGCGCTGCGCGCCAAGGTAAGCGACCGCGTGCGCGAAAAGACGCGCGCTGAATGGGAAGCGATTTTCGAAGGCTCAGATGCCTGTTTTGCGCCGGTGCTCGATCTGGAAGAAGCGCCCAAGCATCCGCAGAACGTGGCCCGCGCCGCATTCATCGACGTGGGTGGCGCGCTGCAGCCGGCGCCCGCGCCGCGCTTTTCACGGACGCCCGGCGGTGTCAGCCGTCCCTTTGCCAAACCGGGCGAGCACGGCCCGGAGATTTTGCACGATGCCGGCTTTTCAGACGCCGAGGTAGCGGCGCTCAAGAGCGCGGGCGCGCTACTTACGTAAGGTCTGATGATCGCCCGTCGAAACTAGTCAATGTCATGGACCAGAGGGCGGCGCGACCGCGTTGTCTTTGGCCTTCTTGGCCGTGGCCACAATGCCAGGCACATCGAGCGAGGCGAGTAGCTGCTCCGCCGCACCAGCGTTCGTCTTCGAGATCGAGATATCGATCAAGAAGCGCCCGGCTGCGAGCACGTGCAGCTCGCTGCGTCCACTGTCCTTCCATTCGGCGATGCCGGGGTGACCTTGGAATTGGCCGCCCTTCTTGTAGCCCTTGGTCGAGTCCTCTTGGATCATCTGCGCCATCGCAAAACCCGCGCGCATGAAGGGTGCCAGTGACGTGTCCGTGATCGAAAGACGCAACGTCTGCTCGCCGTTCTTGTAATGACGCTTTACTTCGCTGACTTGCATGCCTTGGACCGTGGTGGTCTTACCATCGAGCTCGCCCTCGGCTTTGAAGCCGCCAACTTCGTCTTTCAGGAACGGCGCCAAATCGCGAAAGCTCACCACAGGGCCAAGCGCGGTCTGGCCTGTCTTACCGAGCTGTCCGAGCGCCTCGAGTGCCTTCATGGCATCGGCCGGTACGCCGAGCGGGATCACCGAATCTGAGGGTGTGATGCCGGGCGGTGCGGCGGGCAAAGGGGGCGGAGGCGGAGGGGGCGCAGACGAAGGGCCTGTGGAGTCGCCGCCGCCGAAACACGCGCTGAGCGACAGGACCAGACAACATGAGCTGAACCATTGCTTGACGGGGTGCTTGGACATGGAGCTCCTATCTACGGCCGCGCTTCAGGCGGCAACCATGCGACGATGCGTTCGCGCAGGGAATCGGGGATGCGAGTGGGACGGCCATCGAGTGTGATCACGGCGTGATCGGTGGCAGCGTACGCGACCTGGCGGCCGGCCACGCTCAGTTGATAGGCAAAGCCCAGCGAGGCCGAGCGCGCCCAGGCGAGCCAGCACGTGATCTCGATTTCGTCGCCAAAGCGGCAAGGACGTTGGTATTGCACCTCCGCGCGCGTGACAGGCACGTGGTAGCCCTGGCGGATGTATTCCGCGTAGGGTTGGTCGTGCTCGGCCAAAAAGCGCACGCGCGCATGCTCGAGAAAACGCACGTAGTTCGAGTGATGAACCACGCCCATGGCGTCGGTTTCGTAGAACGCGACTGTGTGCGTTACCCGCGTGATCACGGCATTTTCATGGGGTGCGAGCTTGTGCTTGGAACGCATCTGGTCCCTGCTCGTGACGCTGCGTATGCGTTCGGTCAAGCCCCGTTGCCCTCCGTTCGGGAGTGCGCCCACAGCGTGACCAGCGGTGGCCTTTTTCGCCCCCGGTCTGGGGACGTGGCCGGCGTGGGATAGAACGTACCTTCCTTGCACGAGTGCAAGCGGACTAACATCGTGTCTGCACACGCACGCTGGGGGGCGCCGCATGTTCGGTAAGCGACAACAAAGGTCCGCGACAGTAACGGTTATCGCGCAAGGCAGCGTCGTAGAGGGCACGCTGCGCGTGAAAGGTGTGATTCAGATCGACGGCACCGTGGACGGTACCTTGATCGCAGACGGTCACGTGTCTGTGGGTCCAGAGGGGCTGATCCGCGGCGACGTGACGGCGGATGCGTTGTCCATCGGAGGCCGCGTCGATGGCAGTCTGCACTCGCGTGGACATCTACACGTGTTGTCGACCGGCGTTGTGCAAGGCAACGCGCGTTACACGTCGCTCGAAGTCGATCGCGGTGGCGTGATGGATGGCAGCGCGTCGCGCGTGGATGCGGCGAGCAAGCAACTGCCAAGCCTTGCGCCCGCGAATGACGTGGAGATGATCGCGGATGGAGAGATCGAGGCCGCAGAATAGGAGTGCCGTCGTGAGCTGGCTTTTTGCAGACGGCTGGACCTTGATGATCGTGCTCGGCCCGGGTCAACGTACGCGACGCGTGCACGTGCCGCGCTGGGCGCTGGCGGGCCTATGCTGCCTGTGGCTGGGCATCATGTGCGCCGCAGCCTGGCTCGGTTTCGAGAGCGTCTAGCTTAGCTACTGCGCCTCGAAGCAGAAGAAGCTCAGAGCGGTGCGCGCGTGGCGACCGCGCCGGTTCCAACGTCCCGCCAATAGTAAGGTTGGGTGCGCACGTCCACGTGCACGAAACGGCTCAACGGGTACACGCCCACACCGCGCGCGCCGAGCTCATGGGCCGCCGCCGCCAAGTTTTCGATGTCTACGCCCGGAATGCGGATATCGGCCGCCGTGCCGCGCGTGTGTTGACTGCTCGGGCGCGTGGTGACGTCATCGGCGACGCGATGCCCGGAGATCACGTGCAGCACTGCGCCGTCGAAGTGGTTGGCAATGCTGGCCAGTAGCGCGACCAAGCTTGCGTTCATATCGAGCGCCTGCCCGCTGCGACGGCAACGCATGAACTCTTTCAGCTGATCGAAGGCGATGGGAGAAGGCAAGCCCTGCGCGCCGAACGGACGCACGCGGATGGAACGGCCGCCGTTGACATCGAACAAAGCAAGCTCGCCATTCGGGCCCGTGACGCTGGGGACTTGCGACTCGCGCCTCAGTAAGGGCGCTGTGAGCGTTGCGCTCGGCAGGGCTTGTTCACGTGGCTGAACATGCGAGCGCCTGCGCCGTGGCCCTGCTATCTCGACAGGCGCTACGAAAATAGGCCCTGCTACCGGCATTTTCTGCGGCTGCGAGACGCCGGGCCGCTGCGCGTTCGGATCGAACCAGGCGCGCGCCTGTCGACCGGCAAACAAACTTGCGCACACAGACAGCAGACTCATCAGGCACATCCACAACGGCCAGCCGCTTGGAATGCGCAGCTGCCGCGATCGGGACCCATGTCCAGACAGTACGATGACCGTGCATCCTCTGAGTGCGCCCACGCTGGGAATTGTACCTGGGAACGGATGCAGATCAGAAGGGTGAGATTATGCATGCATGGCGACACAGAGGCACCGGTCACGGCAAGCAGCTGCGTGCCACCAATGCTCAGGTCCCCGTTTCGCAGCTCCAGAAGTCGTACAAGTTGAACCAGTTGTACGGATACTTCTGTGCAAAATACGCAAGCCGGGTGGCATAGGCCTGCGCGTAGCCGTGGAGCGCGCTTTCGCGATCCTTGCGCGGCAATACCACCCGTTCGGCGAAGGGCTCGCAAAACATTTGGTAGCGATTGCCGCCTACGTATAAGCCGAACACGAGCAGCACCGGACAACGTAAGGTCGATGCCAAAAGAAAGGGACCCGTAGGCAGCAAGGCCTTGCGCCCCAAGAAGTCCACCACGGTGGTCTTACTGTTGAGTCCGGTGCGGTCGCCGAGCATGGCGATCATTGCGCCCTGGTCCACGACCTCCTTGGCGCGCAGCAGCGCGTCGATTGAGCCTATCGCGATCACACGATCGTGCATCTCCGGCGCCAGTGCAGACAAGGCCTGCGTGATCTTCTTTGCGTTCTGAAGGTAGGCGAGCACATAGATGTCGTGGCCGCGGTTGCCGGCGCGCGCTCGCATCGCCTCAAAGCTGCCTAGATGCGCCCCGAGCAAGATTGCGCCTCGCTTTTGCGCGGTCAGTGCGTCGAGATGTTCGGTGCCCTGCGAGCTCAGCTCGAAGCGCTCGCGTTGGCCTTGCAGCAGAAACACGCGATCGAGCGCCACCAGCGCGAAGGTGGTGATGTGCCGGGTAACGTCGCCAAGGCGCGCCTGGCGGCCGAGCACATGCGTTAGCCAGCCGCGCGACGCCCGTCTGCTCGCACCCGCGAACACCACGAAATACAGCGCCAGAATGCGCACGAAGCCACGCGCGACGCCGCGCCCCGCGAGATTGCAAAGCCAGACCACGAAACGAATGCCGAGTAAGGTTCCGCGCTCTTCATGACTGAGCCATGCAGCTTTGCTGGCTGCCGCATGGGGCGTGTCGTGTGCGCTGCGCTTTGCGTGTTCGTCCATGACTTGAGGGTTAGCTTTATTCATCCCGTCAACTTGCGCACGGGCCACGTCAATACGCGCCAGATGCCCTCACACACGAGTAAGGTATGCGTCCAACTGATGCGCGCCGTGTCCCAGAATGCCTGATAGTGCGAGACGCCGCCTTCGTCGGCTGCGAGATAACGAACGCCGACCGGTGCGTTCACGATCGGAACGCCGTTCCACACCATCCGCACGGGAATCTCGACATCGAAGTTCATGCGATCGCCGCGCGTGCCCGAGGCTAGCGCTGACTCGAGCGGGTACACGCGAAAGCCGCATTGGGAATCGCCGATGCTCGGCCCGAGCACTTCGACGTAATTCCAAAAACGCGTGACGAGCCGCGCCGCGTAGCGTCCCTTGTTGAGCGTACCATCGAAAACGGGCCGTCCCAGAATCAACGCTGCCGGC
This sequence comes from Polyangiales bacterium, assembly GCA_046598735.1. GTDB lineage: Bacteria > Myxococcota_A > Polyangia > Polyangiales > DASUME01 > DASUME01. Next base: position 10,361 of record JBKJIA010000194.1, on the reverse strand, counting down.
TGCTGCTCGGCCAAGGCGATGAAAGCGGGAATCTCCGTAAGGTCATGCTGTCCGTCGGCGTCGACTTGCATGGCATGCGTGAAGCCGCGCTCTTTCGCGATTTGAAAACCCGTTTTGACAGCCGCGCCTTTGCCTCCGTTGACGGCGCGGTGATGGACGTGCGCCAAGCCTTGTTGGGCGAGCGTTTCGCATTCGGCGCGCGCCTCAGGCTCGGAGCCATCGTCGATCACGAGCACGTCAGTCACGTAACGACGCGCCTGTTCGACCACCGCGCGGATCGTGCGCGGATTGTTGAACGTGGGGATGAGCACGCAGACGCGAAAGTCAGCCATGACGAGGGCTGCCAGCATGCACCGGCTCTCGACTAGAGCAAAGCCCGCTGTGCGCAGTCGAAGCGCGCTTTAGCTTTGCCGTAGCTTTTGTAGCGGGCCGGCGCGGCTTACTTGTGGTTGCGGCGCGAGCCGTGAATCGTCGCGGCGGCCAACATCGCCAGCGGATCCATGGCTTTCTGTGCAGGCGTCGTCTGAATCGTCATGGGAACCCGCGACTGAATCGGCTGCATCACCAGCGGACGCTGCGCTTGAATCGGTTGCACCGCCGTCGTGCGCGGTACAACGCGCGTCTCTTCCACGAGTTCGGGCACAGGCAAGGGCTCGTCGTCGCAATCATCGCTAAGATCATCCATCGCGAGATCCCAGCCAGTCCTGGTGATTTCCTCGCCAAACGTAGGCTTGACGCTGCTCTCACTAACGTCGATCACGCCGTCATCGTTGAGCACCGAGCGGCATACGGTCGGTACGTAGCCAAGTCCCGGTGTAAGGGAGTGAGCGCTGTGGCGGGGTGCCTGACTCTTCCTCAGTGAATCGTATTTGCCCATGGCTAGCTTCCAAAGCAATCCACGTGCCACGCGTGACCCTGGTATTTGGCATTTTAGCTCGCGTTTTCGAAGCTGTTTTTGATCAAAACAGACCAATCACGTCACTGCGAGTGACACGAAATGCTCGATGCAGCTCCGCAAGCAATCCGCGATACCTTTTCGCCGCGCTCTGCTTTGGTTAGCATGCGGGCCATGCGCTTCTTCCATGTGTTCGTGCTCGCGGGGCTCGCGCTCCATGTCCGCAACGCGTCTGCTCAGGATGTGTGGGCTACGCCCGCTGCGCCCGGCGGGGTCGAGGTAGGCACGGTTTCATCCACGCCCGTGATTGTGCCCGCGGGTGCGCCTGAGACTTACGAGGCTGCCGTGCTCATGGGTACGCGCAAGATCGTGCAGGGAGACTTCGAAGCCGCGCTCAAGGAATTGCGTGCTGCCGCAACGCGCGCCGCCTCCCGCCCTGAAGCGTTCTGCCGTTTGGGCGACGCGCAGCTCGTGAGCAACGATGTGCCTGAAGCGCGTGCCGCCTACGAAAATTGCCAGCGTTTCGCCAAAGCCGAGCAAAACAACCGTGAAATGGCGCTGGCGCTGATCGGCATCGCCCGCACCTTCGAGCGCGAAAACAAAACCAAAGAAGAGCGCGACGCCTGGCAGCGCGTGGCCGCCAACGTTGCGGATGAAGGCGCACGTGCCTTGGCGCAAAGTCGCCTGCTCGTGCTCGATGCGTTTCTCAAGCAAGAAGCCGCCTACGAGGTCGTGCGCGCGCGCATCGAAGAACGTGCGACCAAGGCAGCGCCCACACCGTAAGGTTTGTTAGGGCGTTTTGGTGGGACCGGTACGCAAGGCAGCCTTCGACTTGGCGGCGCTCGACGCTTGTTCGAAAGCGCCTTGCCCGTCCATAGGGGCAGGGGCGCGCGTGCGGTTCGAACCTGCGCCCGGAACCGCGGCAGCTGCACCGGCGTCGGCTATATTCGCGACGGCTCGCTCGAGCGGTGCACCGGTCTCACGCCCCGTGCAATCGAACTCGACCGTCGCATCGACCTTGGCTCCCGTCGCTACATCGATGAGCGCAAGCTTGGCGTTCGCCTTCCAAAGGTCCGCGCTCAGAACGATGCTGTCGCTCGCTTGCCCACGCGAGCTGAAGCTTGGCCCACCGTTCTGATTAAATAGCAGCTCGACCCCGGCCGCCTGTCGCGCACTGTGCAGGTCCTGCTTGCCGCTTCCAGGCTTGTCGTAGGCGCTGACCTGAACGATTCCCTGTGGCAGGCAAGTCTCAAACAGCAGACCATCCCCCGCCTTCACGTGGAGGTCGCGAACGTCCTCGTTGAATAAGGGGCCGCACCAAGCGGGCACCTTCTGCGCCTTGAGGGCCACGCCCGCGCCTTGGATTTCGATCCGCGCCAGGCCTCCGCGTCGCAGTGGGCCTGGATGGTCGATGTCGATGTCGCACTTGAGCGGTGCCACCTCAAGCTTCTTGGGCTTGCTACCCGACTCGCAGGCGCCCAAAGCGTACGCGGTGACCGCCACGATCAGACGGGCGGTGAAAGACATGGTCATCGCACCAGTGTCGCCTAAATCGGCGGCGTCCTCAAAATCGGGATCGCTCTTTTTTCAAGGCGCCAGGCCGAGCGTAATACCTGTATAGAGCGAACGCGTCAGAGGAGCTTCGCCCGCGCGCAGCTCCGCGTCCCCGCGCACGTACAGCAGGTCCGCACAAAGCGCGACGGGCAATCGATAGTCGCAATAGGATATTCGGGCTAGGTCCAGGTCACCGCCCGCATCGGTGGCTTGCGGATAGAGGTGCATGAAGCTCGCGTTCACGCGATAGGGCGCCGTGTGCCAAGCAACGTATCCCCCTAGCTCGACAGATTCCGATAATTTGCGAACGCCACTGGCGGGCCGATAGCTGCCCAGCGCGACTAGGCCCTGCGTAAGGCCTGCTTCGATCAGCTTGTCACCCTCCAGGATCTGATAGCCCACCCGGCCCTGAAGTGGCTCGAACATAGAAAGTCGAAAGCGATCGTTGCTGAGCCATATGCCCGTCATGCCCGCGCGCAAAAAGGGGCCGCTGGTTTTCGAGACGACGCCGCGCCAGCCAAAATCCACCGCGGCGTTGCCGCCTTTTTCCGTGCCGGCCGTGCCACCACCTAACGTTCCTCCCCCAGCAAAATGCAGGGTAAGTCCGTCACGCGTCGCATAACGCTCAGTCAAGTAGGTCGTGACAAAGCTTGCTGCAGGCAAGTCGCGGCCCGCTTCATTCACATACGTGATCGTGGCTTTGACGCCGAGCACCGAGCCCTTCGTCATGTACAAGAGCTCGAAGCAGCCCCACTCCTTGTCGCAGCCGCAGCTCCCTTGTTCGGGATCGCACGGCACGTCCTCGGCGCGGGCCTGGCCACTCATCAACAGTAAGGCGATGATCGCGAGGATCCGCACGGACCACCATGATACGGCAATGCGAGCACACACTGATCATTGCCGCGCAGCATGACGCTGCTCGCTCGCGCAGGTGAGCCTGGTTAGTGGCTCGGCGCAGGTGAGCGACTCAGTAGTTTAGTGTGACGATGATAACATCGTCGTACCTACCACCTGCGACGCTCTGGGCAGGTGGGATACGCCCGTAGATCGGCACCGAAATCGTGCGGCCTTCGACCGGACGCCCGCGGTAGACGCCGGTTCCGCTGCTGCCATCGCCCCAAATCAGGGTGCGCGCTGCATCGAGGTATAAGTTGTATTCGAAGCGTGTCCCGCTGCCGCTGCCGATCATGGCGCGCGGGGCAAACCCCCCCGAGCGGCTACGGCTAAGCTCGATCGAAATCACGTCGGTGGAACCCAACTCGGAACATTCGACTGCGACTGCGGCAGTGGCATCGAGGGGACGCCGGTCATCCGGATTGTAATGCCCGAAACTCAAGCCGGTGGTGCTGACCAGCGAGCAGTGCGTGGTGGCAATGGCGGTAGTGCTTAAGCTAACGGCGCCGCACACCGCGAGCAGCGCGGCGAGCAAACTCCGAGAGCTGATCCGACCCTTACTCATACCTAGATAAGTATCGCATGAGCTTCCATCATTGCACAAGCAATGGCCGCATCAGGGCAGGATGCACACGAGCTCGCCCAGGTCGATCACGGGGTCCTCCGAATCCGTGGCCTCGAGCTGCATTTCACAGGTTCCTCCTGCGTAATCGATAAATAGCTGATGGACTCCCACAGTGAGCCCTTCGAGGTCGAATTCTCCGGCTTCACCGAGCGGTGAGAGAATTTCCTGCTTTTCGTTCGGGATGCGTACTTGCCCATATTGCGGAATCACGCGTTTGCCGTGTTCGTCAATTACGGTCGTACCTCGATAGTAATGCGGCGTGGTGAGCAGGAAGTCGGCGAGGGCCACGCCGCGTTGAGGAGGCGCAATCGCCATGTCAGTCAGGTCTACTGTGTAGCGGATCGGAATGTCCTCTGGATCGATGCTAATGTGGTTGCCGTAGTAGCTAAGTACGTTGGGGACCACCAGGTTGCCGTTGCGGTCCGTTTGGCCTATTTCCTTATTGCTGATGTACCCGCGCACCCCTTTCACGCCCCGCACCCGAATCACGCCAAAGCTATCGTTAATCGGAAGCGTGGCGAATAAGCCCACGCCCGGTACGACGGCAATGCCGCCCGCAGCGTCCACGGTGTAATTGTGCTGCACAGGGCCTTTGCCGCCATTGTCCGAAACCGTCGCGCCTGCTGAATAGCGGCCGAACGTCGTTTGGTATTGCGCAACCGCGTTTGCATGACTGGCCTCGTCGATGGTCGCGTTCGCGCGAAAGCCGTAGCCTGGACCTATCGGCAACGATCGCGACGCGTTTAGGTCGAGTGCCGCATCGCCATTGGTGATGCGCGCCTGTGTTGAACCGAAATATTGCGAGCTCGACGCATAGCTGAGCCCCAGCACGACATTCCACTCCCCCTGATCGCCGTAGCGAGTGTATCCCGAGGAGAGCGACGTATTGAGTTGAAGCACCACGCGCGCATTGATGGATCCATTCACGAGCCAACCGTTACCGCGATCGCGATCGTGAGAGATCTGGCCCTGGGAAGACAGGGACATACGCTTTCCAAGCGGTGTTGCCTGATACACGCCGGCACCTCGCGTGACACGGTCCGCACGCGCCCCCGCATTGAGGGTCGCGTAATGGTCGCTGATTAAGCGTCCAAACGCGCCTGCGCTGAAATAGCTACTGGAGAAAGAGTAAGATGTAAAGGTAGCAAGGCCTGGTGGCCCGTCGCGTTCCTGGCTCGCCGCTACCTCGAGCTCCAGTTGCCCGATCGGTGTCTGCGCAGTCAGCGCTGGGCCGCCACTAATCAGCCGGTCGGTCGCTTCTAACCTACCACCTAAGGTCAAGTGATCGGTAATCCCTCGGCGATGCGTGCCCATGAATGCAATGCGATCATAACCCCAGCTTTCCAAGCCTACCTTTTCGCGCAACGCACCGAGGCTATAAGTAAACTCTTCGAAGCCCTTGGCCAGCACGCTGTTCGCGACATAGAACGGAATGGAAATGCGTTGTTCTTGACCGAGCGCGTCGCGAATCACGTAGGTGGCAAGGCCCTTACCGCCACCCACCTGCAAATTGTTAAGCTCGAACGCGCCCGGCTGAATCTGTTCAGTTCGCACTAGGGCACCATTGACATAAACGTCCACCTTGGCGGGCGTCAGGGTCGTACCGGCGAAACCGATTCGCGGTGACCTTACTGCGTAGGGGTCGAGGTCGAATGTTTTGGTGAGGGTCCAGCCACCTAGGATGTAGCTTGAGCCCAGGGTACTGGTCTGAACGAGCGCATCACCAAAAATCAAGCGTCGCCGCGTCTCACGCTCGTTGAGGGTGAAGTTGGTAAGTCCTCGAATGGGCTGCTGCTTGGTCGAGAGATACATGCTCGAGAAAGCCAGGTTGCCATCGTAACTTGCGCCGGTCTCCTGGTAGAGGTCCAGTTGCGAAAGGTCGCTAAGGTGGGCTGCATAGTTGAAGAAGCCACTGGTTTGTTTTTGGTAGGTGACCTCCCCGCGCACGCCGGCTAGATTGAGCACCTGCTTGGGGAGCAGTTCGATCGGAGCGACGATGCGTAGCACGATCTCTCGCTCATCGAGGGTATAGCGGAGCGGAGGTGCCACGGATTTGAGAGACAGCAGTCGTTGTCCCAGTACTGCTTCGTCACGCCCGTCAAGCGCCGCGACCCCGGCGGCCAGCAAATCGTCGCGACGCACGAAGACATCACCTGCCGCGAGTACGACAAAGATCTCACCCTTAGGTACATCGTTGACAGTAAGGCTAAACGGCGCCTCGAATGCTGACGGCAGCTCCGGCTCCATACTAAGTGTCGGCAGTTCCGCTGGAGGCGTTGGCAGGGTAGGTGGTATGCCATGGGGCGAACCTTCCTCTTTTGGTGCAGTGGGTACAGCCTCTCCCCCTTCTTGCGGTGGAGGCGGGGGACTGACGTCGCCGCCTTCCTGTGACGGGAGCGCGGGGCTTATGTCGCCGCCTTCCTGTGACGGTAGCGCGGGGCTGATATCGCCGCCTTCCTGCGGCGGCAGCAATGCGGGGGGAGGCGCATCCGCATCCCCACCTTCCTGCGGCGGTAGGGTCGGCTCACCCCCCTCTTGGGGCGGTGCCATCGGTTGCGGGCTTTGCACCGGTTCCGTTGGTACACGAGGCGGTGGTTTAGAATCCGGCAAGGGCGGGCTGGGTAGCTTCGGCGCCGCTCCCTGTTGCGGCGCCGGCACCTTACCTTGCTGGGGTGGTACGAGGGGAGCTCCAGGAACCGGCCCGGTCTGTTCCTGCGAGCGCTTCGGCGGCGCGGGCGGATCCGAAAGAGGCTCTTTTTTCTGGATAATTTGCGGTTTTTTGACATCCGCCTCGCGAGGTGCACCCGCTGGCTTCCCTTGTGGCGGAGCGGGAGGTACTGGTTCTCTGCCCTTCTGCGGCGGCGGGGTTGGGGCGCTGGGCTCACCGCCCTCCTGGGCCGGGATTGGTGGCGCTTGATTTGCACCCTCGGCAGGTTTGGGCGGTCCTGCTGGTTTGGTGGGTGCAAGTGACGGGTCCCTCTTTCCCTGAGAAGGACCAGGGGTAGGCTGAATCGGTGCCGCCGCCGGTTCTTTTCCGGCCGCGGGCTTTTTGCCGCCGGCCGCTGGCGGAGAGGAAGGTGCTTGTTCTGGCCCCTCCTGTGGGGGAGGCAGAGGGGTTTGTTCTCCCCCTTCTTGCGGTGGAACGGGCGGCGCTTGTTCTCCCCCTTCTTGCGGTGGAGCGGGCGGCGCTAGTTCCCCCCCTTCTTGCGGTGGAACCGGCTCCGGTTTATCTAAGTGTTGCGCGGGAACCGGTAAGTTCGCATCACTGCCTGCGAATGGATCGTTGCGTCCGTCTGCGCGCGCCCTCGTGGGCACGACCGCAATGACGACAGCAGCCATGACGAACCAGCGCGCCTTCACGGACCCCCGTGCGAGCCTAAGGGCGCGACTACTTTACGGTGTGCAGTGTGCATTCTCCAACGTGGCCTTCGTCGGGCCCTTGGCCCACTGCAGCTCCACGTCTAGAGATTTTATCCCTACACACACCGTTGCGGGCAAAGTTACGGCGTATCGCGTCTTTCTGCCTGCCAGCACGTACCATCCGCTCAGCTCTTCGGTGTGCAGCACCGTGGAGCCGCTCTTCGCCTTCACCAAGATTTTGTCCGGTACGAAGTGGCTATTGCCCGTGTTGTTCAGGTTGAACACGACCTTCGGGCCCGTGATTTGCACCGCACTGAGGCTTGGTGTCACCTTGGCCGCGCTGTTCGGCTCCACGAAGATGGGGATGCCCATTTTCAGCAACATGGCGACGTTGCCGGTCGTATTGTCGCTCGCCTTGGACAGCGCGGGTAACTCCTGCACGAACACACGGTAAGTCTTTTCCTTGTCACCAATTTTCGCGGTGAAACCTACCCGTAGGTTACGTGCCTCCTGGGGATTCAATGTAAGCAGTGCCGGGAAAAAGGTAATGTCACGGGTCGGCGTCAGCACCATCTCGCCCTCGGGTGTTTGATCCCAGGCGAACGCAGTCACATGAAAGCGGATTGCCTGCGTGCTGCGGTTCGTGACCACCAGCATGCCACTCAAGGCTTTCGCGTTCAGAGTCATAGAAATCGGTGCGACGTCAAAGCCGTCTGCCAGCGCCCTATCTGCGCTAAACGCATGGAAAGTCGCGCACACCAGTGCGACAACCCGAAGAATTCGTCCCATCGGAACCCTCAACGTCAGTAGTAAACGGTGGCGACCACTGTATCGGAATACGTGCCTGCAGTAACGGTCTGCGAGCCAGGAATTCTTCCGTAGATTGTCGCGGTATAAGGGAACGCGCGCGTCGTCCTCACGGCGTTGCTCCTGTTGTCCCACACCGTCGTCCGCGCCGCGTCTTCGTATAACTGGTAGGTCAGCCGATAGCTGCCGTTGGCCATGCGTCGCAACGGGTTGACGTCGGTGGACGCGGGGGCGGGGTAGAGACCTTGTCCCATCCTGATGCTTACTTTACGCCCCGCGTCACAGGCGACCGTGACACTCGTTTGCGCGTCCATCGCTGTCGGTTGATTCGACACGTAGGCGCCGCTGAAATTCATGGTACCCGTCACGATCGAGCACCGAATATTGACTGCTACCGCCACGCTGAGCGGCGTAGAAGTGGACGCCGCAGTGGCTGACTCTCGCAGTCCTAACGCGAGCGCGACCGCCACCACAAGGGCGGCGATCGAGCTTTTTGCGCTAGGACTTTTCTTCACCGGATGCTCCACGGACTTGCCGAATCACCGCGCGAGATGCGCATGGGCCGGGCAGGGGCGTACCTGACCCAGTCGTAGGTCGCGGTTGGGTCCAATATTGCTCCGGTCTGAGACTTCAGTACGCCATCGTTACGATGACAGTGTCCGTGTAGTTACCGGCCGGGACGCCCTGCCCTGCGGGAATCACGCCGTCGACGACGTAGCTCTGAAGGCCGCTGCCATCGGTCGTGAAGCCGTCGCCAGAGGCAGACACGGTCGCAGCACCCACTGCGATTTGAGTCGCGCTACCCGAGAGCTGAAGCTCGTAATTGAGCATTGAGGCGCCGTTGACCATCGCGCGGAGCCTGGTGGTGGGCGTGCCGGTGCCGGCGCCGAAGGCCAGCGTGAACGGGATGCCGGTTGTGCAGTTGACATCGAGACGACCGGACGTGCCGCCGCCCGACGCGGTATCGGTGTCGCCGATCGTCGCGGGATCGTACGGATTGAAAGCAACCGAGGCGCCCGTGCTGATCTGACACTTGGAGTCGACGACGACCGAGACGCCCAACGTGGTCGTGGTGGCAGCGGCCGCTTCCGCATGCTCGCCGCCAAGCAGCGTCGCTGCCAAACCAAAACTCGCCAACACAGCCAACTTCTTTGCAAACGACTTTGATACGCTCATGACTTTGCTCCCCTGTTTGTTCTTGAAAAATCTGCATCGCTCCGGAGGCAACCGCCGCTTCCGTTTCGTTGCGATGACAAGAACTATTAGAGCGCAGTCACTGTAAAAAAGCGCTGAGAATGTAACTGGCGGATTCAAATTGACCAGAAAACGTCATGGCGTTATGTGATCTATTGTGATCGACATGTAGACGGGCGAGTGCTGATAGTACTCATTGTGGACAAATAACTATCCGCTCGTAATCCCCGTGAGCTCGAATAGTTAGCCCGCACCTATCACGAACGATTCCATTTCTGTCGTGCTACTCAGAGCGAATCGAAGGGCAACACTTCCACGCTGGCTAGCCCCGGCAATTCCCGCAGTCGAGCGCCGAGCTGGTTTTCCGTTCCCACGACACACAACGTCAGATTGCTCGGATCGAGCCGTTGTCGAATCGCGTCATTGACACTTTCACGAGTAGTTTCATGGATTCTCTGCAGGTAGCCGCTGAAGTAATCGGCGGGCAAATCCAGGAGCTCAAGCTCGATCGCCTGTTCCAAACGCTTGTCGGGCGTATCGATGGCAAATGCGTGGCTCTTGACGAGGTAGCTCTGGACGAAAGCCAGCTCATCATCAGTGATACCATCGGCGACTAGCTGCTGCAGGAGCTCAAGCTCGAGGGCGATGCACGGCGCGGCGTCGTCAGCCGCGGGAAACGTCCACATGCTGAACGATTCGCGCACGCGATCGATCCCGAGCCGGCTCGATGCACCGTAAGACCAGCCGCGTTCGGAACGCACGGCGCGCATCAAGCGCGAGGTGAACGTGCCGCCAAAGATGGCGTTTCCTACGGAAAAAGCCGTGTGATCGGCATCGTGGGGATGGGTGCCCAATCGTCCGATCTGAATCTGCGTCTGCGTGCGCTCGGGCTTGTCGACGATCACGAGGTGACGGCCTTCGCGCTGCTGCGGCTCGGGTGCAAGCGGACGTGCGGCGCTGACATGCACCCTTTGGGTCAGATGCTCGCCCACGAGCCGCTCGGCTTCAGCCTGCGAGATATCGCCGGCAAAA
>JBKJIA010000621.1:0-3408 GCA_046598735.1 Polyangiales bacterium | reverse complement strand
AAGACTCAGATCGAATCCACCAAAGCCGACGTCGAGTTGCGGGCGCGGGAAGCCTTTTACGGCTATTCGCGGGCCGTCGCGTATCGCGCGGTGGCCGAGCAAGCCTTCAAACAAGCTGAAGCGCAAGCAGCGCAAGTCTCGCTCTTCGTCAGAGCCGGCACGGCGGCGCCAGTCGATCTGATGAACGCAACGGCACGGCTCGAAGGCGCGCGCGGCGCTCTGGCGCGCGCCGATGGCAGCGTGGCTGTCACCCGCACGATTGTCGCCACTGTCACAGGCCTCAAGCCCTCCGAGATCGCCGCAATCGCGGAGCCAGTGGCGACATTGCCGCAAGCGCCTACGCAAAGCGCCGACGAGCTCGTGAATCGTGCCATGCAAGAACGCGCCGAGCTGCGCGCACTCCGTAAGGTAGCGGGTGCCAACGATCTGTTCGTGGGCGCTGAAAAGAACGCCGCCTGGCCCCAGCTCGTACTCGAAGGCAACACTCTTTACGCGAACCCCAACCCACGTTACATCCCGCCTCAGAAGCAGTTCCACAATACGTGGGATGTCAGCGCGACGCTCGTGTGGACGCCGAATCAAGCCGTTTCCGGCTACGCCAAGGGTAAGCGCGCCGAGTCCGATCTGGCCAAGGCACGCTCCGATATTCTCGCGCTTCAGGACGCAGTGCGCATCGAGGTCGTGCAGGCTCACGAAGACTACAAGTCTGCTGACGCTGCGGCCAGAGCATCCGAAGCTGCACTGTCAGCCGCCGAAGAGGCCTATCGCGTGCGGCTCGCCATGTTTCGAGTAGGCGCGGGCGTCGTGGTGGACCTACTCGACGCAGATTTTCTCGTCACGCAAGCCCGCCTGCAACACATCAGCGCCGTGATCGATGCGCGCACCGCGCTCGCCCGCCTCGATCGCGCCGCCGTGCTGACACCGTAAGCCTTACGCTTCGCTTGCTTCGATCGTGAACGCTGCTGCCTGCAAGCGTTGGACAAGTTGCTTACCCATCGCATACGCAGGCGTGAGCACGCCGCCGGTCGACGACAGCTGGCTCGCATCGAGCGCCAGGCACAGCGCAGACTCGCCCACCATTTTGGCGGTTTCGCCGTAGCCCGGATCGCCGTTGGCAGCGAACTTCGACTGGACCTTGCGCGGACCTTCGGCGGTTTGCACGTGGCCTATGAAATCCACGCTGAAGAACGAGCCTGCGCGCTGTTCAGGCGACGGGCCTTCGCCCGGCTTGGGCAATACGCGCTGCAGCAACTTGCGTGCGGTGCTGCGCGTGAGCAGCCCTTGAAAACCGAGCATGCCGCCCGCGACAGCCCCCGCGCTCACTGCCGCGCGCACGCCTTTGCCGGTACGAATACTTTCGATGTACGAAAAGTCGCGACCGTACGGGTGACCTAGCAGCGCATTGGAGCGATGCACGATGCGCGTGTTCACGGCCGCCATCACGAACGGGTGCGAGCCAACCCTGCACGTCTTCGTCGTAATGGGCGCCACGTGGCTCTTTCACTCTTGGTTCTGCCGATCCATCGGGACATAGCGACAACGGATCGCCCATGACTTCGAAGACGCTGGGGTCGGTCTGAGCCTGCTCGAATGCGTTCAACATGCTCGCCATGGTGCCGCCGCTAACGCCGGGCGCTTTGGCCGACACCACCGACTTCACGAGCGCAGCGTGCGCACCAAAACGTTCACGCGCGTGCTCCTCGAGCATCCACACGCCGAGATCAGACGGCACCGAATCGTAGCCACAGCAGTGCACGATGCGCGTCCCTTGCGCGAGCGCGGTCTGATGGTGTTTGGTCACCATCTCCTTCACCCAATGCACTTCGCCGGTGATATCGCAGTAATGCGTGCGCGCAGCCACGCAGGCTGCCACCAGATCGGAGCCTATTTTGGCAAAGGGTCCGGCCACGGCACAAACGGCCACGGTCTGTTTTGCAATCGCATGCAACGACGCCGGGTCGTCGCTACGCCCAACTAATATCGGCAGATGCACCGCGCGTGGATCGAGCACCGCCAGCTGCTTTCGCACCGCTTCGAGCTTCTCGCGATCGCGGCCGGCGATGGCCCAGCGCAGGTTGGGACTGATGGCGCCGTACCGTTGCGTCAGATATTCGGCGACGAGCTTGCCCGTAAACCCGGTGGCGCCCCACAACACCACATCGTAACTGCGATCGTTCGGCATAGGGTCGAGCCTTACCACGTGTGCGCGCGGCTCGCGTGTCTGCTTCAGCGCTTCTTGAGCAGGTCGCGAATCTCAGTCAGTAGGAGTACGTCGGGTGGCGTGGCCGGACCGGGCGCAGCGGCCTCGTCTTTGGCCATGGCAGCTCGCAGCTTGTTGATCGACCGCACCACCATGAACACGGCGAACGCCAAGATCAGCGTGTTGATCGCCACCGTCACGAACTGGCCGTAGCCGAGTACCACCACGCCGGCCATCTTGCGCGCCTCGGCCAAGGGCGCGCCTTCTGGCACAGTGCCCTTCAGCACGAAATAGATATTGGAAAAGTCGCTCTTACTAAAGAGGCCGGTCAAGGGGATGATTAACTCATCGACGAACGACTTGAGGATGCCGCCGATCGCGCTGCCTACGATCAGGCCGACAGCCAAATCGATGGCGCTGCCCTTGCCGATGAAGTCGCGAAAATCTTTTAGAACGGATGCCATGGGCCGTCTACCTACCACGTCGTTGCTCGATCCCAACCGTTTGAATGTGGGTAACCAGTCACTTTCGTGCCCGTACAACACCTAAGCCTCGCCCCTGCGGAGGGCGCGCATCGTCGTCGTGGCGTTTCTCCTGGGGATGATGTGGTCGATTGTGACAAACGTGCGTTCAGGGCAGGCGCGTCCGGTAGCTCACGAACGCGGCCGTGTCTCACACCTTCCGCAGCAGCGTACGACCCATTCACTTCACCTCTTTGGCCAAGCGATATACGATTAACGAACCGAGTGCGCGTGGCCAGGCGCGCTTTCGGTGGGCGAGTGAATCGGGGGACGTAGCTTCATCATGAGTGAGCAGGATAAACGTAAGGATCGTCGCGTTGAGACCCGTCAGGGCGTCTGGATGGAAGGCCAAGACGCCAAGGCGCTCAACATGAGCAAGAGCGGCATGTTCATCGTCGCACCGGCAGGCGCGGGCGCGTTGGGCACCACCCTCGAGATCAAGTTCGAGGATCCAAAGGAGGGCCAGATCTCACTCAAGATGGAAGTGGTCTGGCGCGACGAAAAAATCGGCAGCTCGAACCTGGGCCTGCGCGCGATCGACTCGATCGGCAAAGCCGCGTTCGAACGCGTGGTCACACGCTATCTGGATGAGAGCGGCAACGAGATCGACGAAGGCGCGAGCGAAGCTGAAAAGAAGAAGTAACCACGCTCGGCGTGAGTCTTGACTATCAGATCGCTCAGGTCAGG
>JBKJIA010000536.1:0-2613 GCA_046598735.1 Polyangiales bacterium | reverse complement strand
TGTCGTGTTGCCGCCCGGCGCGGGCTTCGAGAACTACGACCTATCGATCGGACTGTTCTCGAGGATCGTGTCGTCGCCTGCAACGAATACGTTCAGCTTGGATGTGCCCGATGAGTTGCCTGAGGTTGCGCCCGCGCGCTTCATCGTGCGCAGCCGCCTGGGCAACGACACTATGGAAGCCGTGCGCTACTTCGGCGCGGCCGTGCGCAATGTGAATGTCGACCTGCCCATGGCAGCGACCTGCGTGGCACCAGATGACGGAGCGATGGATGTGCCGCGTTCGGCCAGTCTCGAGTTTAAACCCCAGGCGGGCACGGCCACGTTGATGATCATCAACTGGGTTCAGGGGACACAAGGGGTGTCCGCGAGCCTCTACACCAAGGAAAGCTCGCTGTCGTTCGCGCGCCTGAACGCGCTTGGCATCATGCCTGTGCCAGACGACGGGACCCTTTACTGGACACCCTACGGCACCGGTCCGGCTGGCGATCTGGATGAGATGCTCGATCCCGCGCGCCCATCCTTTTCCGATACGCTTTCGTCCGGGACGACGGGCCGCAGCCTGAGCTTTGCGCCTTGAGCGTACGTCACCGCAATAAGCGGGGGCACGCACCTCACTACTAGTACGACCGAGTGCGGTGGGGTGTCCCAGTTTCGGGCACACGACGCCACGCCTACACGCACATTGCGCGCACCAAACCCCGCTCCGCTGGTGCCGAACGGGCGCCGAATCACGGCGCCAAGAGCGCTGGTTTTGTTAGGCTTCGGGACCAGCGCGGCGACCGCGCTCGTGGCTGAGGCGGCCGACCAGCGGCTAGAGCACGAACTCGGGTGGGGCGGTGCGCGTGGAAAATGGAGAGAAGGTCTTGTCGATTGCGACGGTTTCGGGTCACCAGGACCTCACCAAGGAGCGCGTCACGCGCATTTTCGAGTTCCTGCGCGCATTCAACGATCAGCGCCATCCAGCGCCGCGGCGTATCGATCAGCAACCTTGGCGGCGCGATCTGGCGGACCTTCCGCTCCATCCGTGCGTTCAGTACGTGCACGGACCCGAGCGCGAGCGCGACGACGACGAAGATGACGAAGACGAATCTTCTGCGCATGACCCTGAAGTCGTTCTCACCGTGCGAAGGCCGACCACGACCGAGCCACCCGAGCCGCCGGCGAGCGCGGTTCCCATGCTCGTCGCTGCGTGGAAGGACCCGTTCCTCACCTCTAGCCCCCTGACTGAGCGCTCTGACGACGCCTCCAAGGCAAGCACGCGCGAGCGCAAGCAGAGGCAAGCGTGGGTCGACGCGCGCACGGAGTGGGCACAGCAGGAACAACAGGCACGCCGGGCGCTGGCCCTGTTCGAAGAAATCTACGCGCTCTACGCACTGATGGAACGCGAGGGTGAGCGCCACGAGCTCATTCTGGGTGAAGGCATGCTGTTCTGGGAACACCGGGACGGCACCATCGAGCATCCCGTGCTGCTGCAGCGGCTGTCGTTGGAGTTCGACGCGAGGCAGCCTGAGTTCAGGCTGCGTGAGAGTGCCCTGCCGCCGGAAATTTACTCAGGTTTGATCACCACACTCAGTGGCGTGGACAGCCATGCGGTCGCGCGCATTCGCGACCATTTCGACGAGCATCCGTGTCACCCACTGGGCGGCTCCGAGACAGAGGAGTTCTTGAGCTTTCTCGCCGTGCAGCTGTCATCGCGAGGGCGCCTCGTGCGCACCCGCCCGGACCGCTCGCCCCAAGACCCACTGATCGTGCGCGGTCCCTTTCTGTTCCAGCGGACACGCACGCTTGGCTTCGGGACAGCCATCGAAGCCATCCTCGAAGACATCGCCAAGCATAAGACAACCCGCTGCTCGACGGCGTTGATGCGCATCGCAGGCATCGAGCCTGAAGGCACGGACGCCCGACGACCCAAGGCGGATGACAGCCTCGCCGAGGACCAGGTCGTACTGAGCAAGCCTGCCAACCTGGAGCAGATCCGCATCGCCGAACGGCTCGAAAGCCATGGCTCCGTGCTGGTGCAAGGCCCGCCTGGAACGGGCAAGACCCACACCATCGCGAACCTCACGGGTCACCTTCTGGCACACGGTAAGACGGTGCTGATCACAGCGGACACCACTAAGGCGCTGCGGGTCGTGCGAGACCAGATCGACGAAAGGCTGCGCCCGCTCTGCGTGAGCGTCCTCGACAACGACCTGGATGGACGCAAACAGCTCGAAGAGGCGGTGCTTGCGATAGCGGACGACATCACCCAGGAGGACACGGACATCCTGCGCGAGCGGGCGCGCGAAAAAGCTCGTGTGCGCAACGAACACCTGAGGGCTCTCGCGCGGGCGGACGGCGAATTACACAAAGCGCGCGAGGATGAGTATCGAACGTTGACGATCGGCGATCAGGAGCTGTCGCCGGCGGACGCAGCGCGCGAAGTGGTGCGGGGGCGAGGGACCCACGGCTTCATTCCGGGGCCGCTCCACAGCACTTCCCTTCCCTTGAGCGCAGCGGAGCTGGCAGCGCTGTACAAAACCAACTCGACCACCACCCAGTGCGACGAGCTCGATTTTCGCGGCGGGCCCCTGCCCGACCCCTCAAGTCTGCCCAGTCCCGAGGAGACGCAAC
>JBKJIA010000517.1:0-5583 GCA_046598735.1 Polyangiales bacterium | reverse complement strand
ATGAACACCGCGCAACAACCATGGTGGTCCGAGCTCTACGACGACCTCCTCGCCGATGTGCTGCTAGAGCGCGGGGACGCAGGCGAAGTGGCTTCGACGATCGACTTCCTGACGCGGGCGCTTCAGCTTGAGCCCGGACAGCGCGTGTTCGACCAGTGTTGTGGTATCGGCAGCCTGAGCGTGCCCCTCGCGGCGCGAGGATTCGAGATCACGGCCTGTGACTTGATCCCTGGCTACATCGAGCGAGCGCGCCAATCGGCTGCCGCCGCAGGAGTACAGGTGCAGCTCACGGCCGCCGACGCGTTCGAGTTCGTCACCGCAAGCCCGTGCGACGCCGCCTTCAACTGGTGGACCAGCTTCGGCTACGCGCACTCAGACCAGGAGAACGTGCGCATGCTGACACGCGCATTTGAATCACTGCGTCCTGGAGCGCGCTTTGCGCTCGACTTCATGAACGTGCCTGGTGTCTTGCGCGCTTTTCTGCCTCGTGTGGTGACACGACGAGAGACGCCCCAGGGGGAGGTCACGCTGGTGCGCGAGAGCACCATCGACCTCCGCTCGATGGCGATGATCAAGAGCTGGACCTATCTTCTTCCAAATGGACGCCGCGTCACGCATGACAGCTGGGTACGCATGTACGGTCCGCACGAGCTGGTCGCTCTGCTGGGACAATGCGGATTCGCAGACGTCGTGCTCTACGGAGACCTGGACGGCGCGACGTTGGACCTCGACAGCCCGCGCTGTATTGCGGTCGCAAGGAGGCCGGCATGAGCATTGAGCACCAAGCGCCTGCTGACCCGGAGGCCTTACGCCAAGCCCTTTACGCCGGGCGCATCTTCAAGCTCGCACCGAGTGCAGCCTCACTCGCCCTGGTCGCCGATGTGGCAGCGACGCTGGGTACGGAGCTGGGCCCCGAGCCTCGCGCAGCTGCGCAGGTGCTCGGCGACGAGGAGCACTTCGCGCGTATTGGACGCGTGCGCAAAGAACTCTTTCTCGCGCCCAAATTCCACTCGGCCGTGCACACCCTCCTCGAGGATTTGGGACAGTCGCGGGCACAGGTGGCGTTCGACCCGCTGCGTCTACGCGCCGTACTGGACAGTGGCCACCACAATCCTCGCGCCGGGGCCGTCTACTATCCGCACCGCGATACCTGGTACGGACACCCCGCAGCTCTCATCACGGTGTGGATTCCGCTCGACGACCTATCGCCTGACGAGACGTTCGTCTTCTACCCCGACCGGTTTGCCACACCGGTCCCAAACGACTCAGAGATCTTCGACTACGACGAATGGGTTGCAAAGGGCTGGGGTCTCAAGATTGGCTGGCAACATCGCAACGCGGGAATCGAGGCCCGTTACCCCGGAGTGGTGGGCGACGTCGAGCCCGGGCGTGCACTGGGCTTTACCTGCCAGCGCGGCGAGATCTTACTGTTTAGCGGCGCTCACTTTCATCGCACGCTGCCACAGCAACTTGGTCGCACTCGCTTCAGCCTCGACTTCCGCTTCGTCGATCTCCGGGATCATGCGCAGGGCCTGGGCGCACCCAACGTCGACAATCGCTCGCGCGGCTCGGCTTTGCCCGACTACGTCGGCTATGCGCCCATAGGAGCCAGTCGTGACTGACAGCTTCATCGCGCGCTTTGGCCTTGTCGCCTCACGTTTTCCGCTCGCGGAGGCGATCGTCGAGCGCGGTTCTTCGGCCGTTTGTTATGGCGAGCTGTGGGAGCGAACGGTCGCCCTGGGCACGCGTCTGATGCAGCTGGGCGTCGGCCCCGAGCAAGTGGTCGCGCTCGCGATGCCCAAGTCAACGGACTACGTCGTTGGGATGCTGGGTTGTTGGTTCGCCGGAGCCGCTTTTCTGTCACTCGATCCAAGGCTGCCGGAGGCGCGACGCCTTCTGTATCTTACCCAGGCAAGAGTCTCGTTTTCGATCATATCCGAGCATCGGACCTCCGCGCCGCTGGGAACGATCGGGATTGAAGTGGCGGCGAGCCCGGCGAGCCCCTCAGCGAGGTTCGAGCCAGCCCAATACGATCCAGAGAGCCTCGCCTATGTGATCTTTACCTCCGGCTCGAGCGGTGCCCCCAAGGGAGTTCTCGTCTCGCACCGAGGTGTACTTCCTATGCTCGAGGCTCAGATCTCGGCCTTCGACCTCAAGCCGGGGGACCGTAGCCTCTGGTTGCTCTCGACAGCCTTCGACGCCTCGGTCTCGGACGTCGGGACGGCGCTGCTCGCAGGAGCGAGCCTACACATCGAGTCCGAGAGCTTGAGCCGCGAGCCAAATCTCCTGCTCGACGTGATCCGCACGCGCGCGATCAACTACGTCGATCTTCCTCCCGCACTGTTGCCGCACCTTGATGAAACCGCCGCCCCGCCCTGCCTAAAGACCATCGTGGTTGGAGGTGAGCCGTGTGATGCACGGGCCGCGCGCCGCTGGGCCAGGCGGGTGCGCCTCATCAACGTCTACGGTCCGACCGAGGCCACGGTTTGCACAAGCCTAGGAGTATGCGACCCGGAGACCTGGGACCGCCCCCTACTCGGAGCCGAGCTGCCAGGAGTGCAGTACCTCGTATGCGGTCCCACAGGTGTCCCCTGCGCCGCGGGTGAGGCTGGTGAGCTCTTCATATCCGGCCTGTGCTTGGCGCGTGGCTACCTGGGGCTTGCGGAGCTCACGGCGTCTCGCTTCATCATGCGCGACGGGGTTCGGTTCTTCCGGACCGGTGATCGCGTCCTCTGCACCGCGGATGGCGAGCTCGAGTTCATGGGTCGCATCGATCGACAGCTTAAGATCCGAGGCGCACTGGTGGCGCCAGAAGAAATCGAGGCTCAGCTCATGACCCACCCAGCCGTGCGACGCGCCGCGGTGGTCCTGAGCCAAGCTGCCTCGGGGCCGTCGCTAAGCGCGTGGCTCGAGGGTTCTGGCGTGTCGAACACCGAGCTCAGCAGTTTTCTCGCGACTCGCTTACCCGCCTACATGATTCCTGCGCGATTCGAGTGGCTGCCGGAATTGCCAACCACGGCGAGCGGAAAGCCTGACCTCGCGCGCCTCGTCGACAGGTACGCACACTCCCAACCTCACAGGCCTCGGGGCGCGCCGCCCGCGTCCGCAGACGAACTACGGATCGCGGAACTATTCCGTCGGATGTTTGGTGTTGACGCCGGCCTGGAGGATGACTTCTTTTCCCTCGGGGGAGATTCGATCAAGCTGATCGAACTGAGCGCCCTGGCTGAGCGCGCGGGTCTGCCGATCACGGCTGCGGTGGTGCTCCGGGAGCCGACGGTGGCCGGCCTTGCTGCGCATCTGGCATCCGGGGTCGACGGGTGCGATGCCATGCCCGCCCAGGAGCTACGTGCACTCGTGGATGGGGAGCTCGCGATCATCGGGGGCGCCTATCGAGGAGGCGGGCCCGCATGCGATGCGATCTTCGTAACAGGCGCGACAGGCTTCCTGGGGGCGCGCATCGTGCGCGAGCTGTTGCTCAACACCACGGACCAGGTGCTGTGTCTGGTGCGCGCGCCGGACGAGGAGACGGGTCGCACGCGCGTACTCTCCGCGATCACGGCCCAAGGCTTAGAGGTGCAGCGGAATCAGGAAACCCGAATCGTTCCAGTCCTCGGAGACCTATCGCGACACCTCCTGGGCCTCCCACGGGAGGCGTTCGAAGCGCTCAGCATGAGGGCGAAGTGCGTGTTTCACTGCGGAGCGCAAGTGAGCCTAATGGCTGATCGCCACGTCCTATGGCCCACCAACGTCTGCGGCACGCGGGAGATACTCAGACTCGTGGCGACCGGAGTTCCAAAGGCGCTGCACTATACTTCGACGCTGTCCGTCTTCGTTTCCGCCGATCGACGCGAAGGCACGTTTCTCGAAGTGGATGAGCTGGAGCACACTCAGACCGTGTACGGTGGATATGCGCAGACGAAATGGGCTGCCGAGGCCATGGTGCGGGCCTTCGGGCCCCGCGGTCGTCCGCTGCACATCTATCGACTCGGTCTCTTGACCGGTGACAGTGAGACCGGCCGCGGCGCGGCTCGCGATTGGCTTGCTCTGACGGTACGCGGCCTCGCCGACCTCGGGCGGCTTCCTTCCGGCTTTGACCCGGATCTCGCGATGGACGTCACCCCCGTCGACTACGCCGCCCGCGCCATGGTGGGAATCGCACTCAGCGCGCCCGCCGTGGCACAGCTCGAAACGCTACACCTTGCGGGGCGGCGCGCTGCGCGCCTGAGCGAGCTGGCCACGGCCTTGCGTGACTGTGGCAGAGCGCTGCGCGAGGTCGACAGCGACTGCTGGCAGGCAGCGGTCGATGCGCTTCTCGCGTCGCGGCCGGGGCCTGAGCTCTCGGCCGCGTGTCTTGCCCTTAGGCGCGCCTTGTCAAACCGCGCGCACTGTCGGGTCCTGGACTTGTTCCAAGCCACCCGCTGCCACTTTGACGACCAGCGGACGCGCACGCTCCTGGATCCTTTGGGGATAGAATGCCCCGCGCTAACACCGACCCTACTCAACCGCTACGTACACGACATCCTCGACAGGCCTGGAGTGACTCGCCATGAATGACCGAGAACAACGCGTGCGTACCGGCAGTCGAGGGATGGTACTGGGCAAGTTCATGCCGCCACACCTCGGCCACCTCTATCTCGTCAACTTCGCACGTCACTACGTGGACGACCTGACAGTGGTCGTGGAGCATGTTCGCGACGAGCCGATCTCCAGTGCTCTCCGCTTCGCTTGGATGCGCGAGCTGTTTCCTTCGGTGCGGGTAGTTCATCTGCTTGACGAGAACCCGCAAGACCCGAGCGAGCATCCCGATTTCTGGTCCCTCTGGAAGGAGAGCCTAGAACGGGTTCTCCCTCACAAGCCTGATCACGTGTTTGCCTCGGAGAGTTACGGCCCCAAGCTCGCACAGGTACTTGGCGCCCAGTTCGTGGCTGTAGACCCTGGTCGTTCGGTGATGCCGGTGAGTGGGACCGCTGTTCGCAACGATCCCTTTGGGAATTGGCAGTACTTGCCTGAGTGCGTACGACCGCACTTCGCCAAGCGCGTCTGTGTCTTCGGGCCCGAGTCGACTGGCAAGAGCACGCTCACGCAGAAGCTCGCGCAACACTTCGGCACGGTCGCGGTACCGGAGTACGCGCGCACGCTCATCGAGCTTCAAAATGGGCAAGTTGCGGCGGAAGACATGCCCCGCATCGCACGCGGCCAGCGTGCCTCTGAAGACGCGATCGCGCGCAACGCCCAGCGTCTCCTGTTCTGCGACACCGACGCTCTCACGACGATGATCTGGAGCGAAGTGCTGTTCGGAAGCTGCGAGCCATGGATCAGGGCCGAGGCGAACGAGCGCAAGTACGATCTGACGCTGCTACTGGATGTGGATGTGCCGTGGGTGGAGGATATCGTTCGATATCTGCCGGAAGAGCGGCGCTCATTCTTCGAGCGTTGCCGCCAAGATCTTGAAGCTCGCGAGCGCCGCTATGTTGTCGTCAGCGGCTCGTGGGACGAGCGCTGGGAGACGGCGTTGAAGGCGGTGCAGCAGCAACTGTCAGCGTGACGCGTGCAAGACGGTTCGACAACCAAGCTGGAGAC
>JBKJIA010000314.1:0-14917 GCA_046598735.1 Polyangiales bacterium | reverse complement strand
GTCCTGTGCGGGGTCCGCGTCGCGCTGGCCTTCGCGGGGCCCTTAGCGCTGCCGCAATGCTGTTAACGGGCGGACTCATCTACCTACTTAAGCGCCCTACGACTCTGCATATGTTCGAATGGGTTCGATGGCTCGGCGCAGAGGGTACGTTACGTGAGCATCGCGACTATCGCCATTGTTGCGGCTTCCATGGTACTCGCCGTGGGCTCGTCAGACTCGGGGGAAGCCTCGGTTGGTGCCGGTCCGACCAGCCCCGACAACGCTGAGGCCGTGAATTGGTCTAAATATGCGGCGGAGGTGAAGGCTCGCGCCGCGCAGCTAGTGCGGAACAAGGAATGCAGTGGACTGCCGCGAGAACTCGACCGCGCTGCGGACAACAGCGAGGCCACACGCAGTCGTACCGGGCAGAGTAACAGCGATCTTATGGATTATTTAGACAACGCGATGCGAGCATCGGGCTGCTACAAGTAGCACAACGGACTTCGTTGGTTCGATCATATGCGGGCTGCGGTTGAAACGGGGTGAAACGCCCACGGGTCGGGATCACGCGCCCGGAGCGAATTCAGCCGGCTTACTGTTTGCGCGAGTAGCTGGTCGACGGCGTGACTTTTTGAAGCCCCACCTCAACGCCGGCCATACGAGCAGAGGCTTTTCACGAATGGTCGGTCGACCGTACGGACGGTTGCTGCGGCGCGGGTCGTCTCAAAGAGGCCAGCGCACGCAAAGCAAAGGTTCCGTAAGTACCGATCAGCGCGAGCCCGCTGAGCCAGACCAAGGTGACATATAACCTGGTGATGCTCTCGGGCGTAAAGTCGTAGTGACTGACGAGGCGCTCGAGGTCGCCGCTCCCGTCGCCCGCCGCGCCCAGGATCGACCCCATGGGGAGCGGCTGCGTGCCAGCCCGGACGTGTAACCACAACTTACAGGTGCTGAGCCACGCACCGGCGGCCGGAAACAGCAGGACAAATCGGAAAACATCCCAGCGCAGGCGATCGAGGACTGGGAAGTAGAACGCGACCAGCACGAAACACGACAGTAAGATCTCGCCTGCAATGCCCCCGGCGATCATGAGCATCAGGGCCGTGTCCTGCGGAACGAGGAACGTCAACACGAGCTGCAGCACGAGTAGCGCAGCTCCCGTAAACAAAGCAAAGCGGCGCCGCTCGAGAATACCTCGGTAAATCAGCAGGCAGATCGCGCAGGCGAGAATCATCGCCACGAAGAGGGAGCGTTCTTCCCTCCAAAAGGTGAATCCGAACGGCAACGGTAGGGCCGCGCGACCCGATAACCAGGCCGGCAGGGCGTGACCGAACTCGTGAAACTGAATTTGAACCATGTACAAGAGCATTCGGCCCAGGCCGTTGCTCGCCACCATGGCCATCCACGCGAGCGCCATCGGAAGGGCCAGGAGGTCTAGCCAGGGATTCGCAAAGCCAACGCGTTCGCCTTCGAGCACTGGTTCCGGCTCGATATCGGCGAGCAAGCGCTCCTGCGCCGCTTGCGCTACCGCCAGCACACTCTCGCAGGCCATACGCAACGCAGCGGGCCCGCCATCCTCAGGCGGCGCCACCGAGACCGCACGTTGCACGGGCATGGATGACCTGCGCAGCCGCTGCGCGCTCGCTCGAAGCTTGGGCAAAACGCCGGCATCGAGGAATAGTAAGCCGCAGGTTTCGCAACGACGAATGCCATCTTCGCTCTGGCGCGCTCGGGCAACCGTCAGCCACCCGTCATCGGACGGGCAGCGGAGTCGTCGCATCAACACCGGCTCGGGGAAGGTCAGCTCATAGGGGCTTGGCTCGCCGGGCTCGATCAAGAAGTCGAGCTCCCCGTGCAACCAACGAGGCACCTCGCTGCGCTCACATAGCGTTCCGCGACAGCGCGCACAGAACCATACCTGCGCACCAGAGGTATCAGCGAAGGAGTCGAGCAGAACATCGTCACAGCGCGGGCAGCGATACGTCTGCATGAACGCCTCAGGGTATCACGGGGCGCGTGACGTTAGAAGTGCCCTACCTAAGCTGTGCGAAGGGGGAAACGGAACATGTCAAGCTCGTCTAACGGGGGCAGTAACGGTACCCGTCATTCTTATGATCCCTGGACGAGTCGGCAGACCCGTAACGTCGAGACCTCCCATCACGAAGGCATCATCCAAGTGGTCGAGGTGCTCGCGGAGTCGCCGCACAGTTGGGAGGATGCAAGCACAGGGAGGCCAGGTCATGGAGCGCACGGACGAAGGCAGGCGCAATTTTCGCGAAGACCGCGACGAAGGTCGCGATCGCTAAGTCTGCGAGCCGGGGCACCGAGAGGCGCGCGACACAGCCCGATTGTTGTCGTGCGATGCCTGTCCGCGTCACTTTTTGAATGACGGACCGGCAAGCGGAGCATGGGTCCTGCATAATGATTGGTATGTTCACCCGGCATGCAGCGTGGTTGCTCTTGTTTTGCGCCTGCGATGCGGGCTCATGCGGCGCATGTGGCAAGCCCGTGCCGGTGACGGAAGCGACAAAGCAGCCGCCGAAGACGGTATCTACGGCTGACTCGAATGCCAAAGAGGCGAAAGCCAGCGTCGCCGAGGCACCGGAGGCAGCACCGTCTACCAGCGCGATGGCAGGGCCAGCCATGTTCGCAAGCGCGGAGCTCAACACGGCCATCGAGGAGCAATCTGACGTGCTCACCGACGAGGAACAAGACGCGCTCCTCATCGCGGAGGAGGAAGAAGAAGCCGCCGCCCTCGAGGAAGCTGCCATGGCCGCCGAGCAGGCCGCGCTCGCGGAAAAAGAGGCCCGAGCGGCGGAGGAAGAAGCGGCCCTGGCCGCAGCGCAAGAAGAGAAGGCACTTGCTCTCGCTCGCGAACAGGAAGCCGCGGCCTATGCGGAGCGGGAGAAAGCACGCGCGGCGGCAGAAGAGCAAGAGGCTCGCCTCCTTGCCGAGCGTGAGTCGTGGACCCGCCGTCAGGAGAGTATCAACCAACAGTTCGGGCTGGGCCGACGCAGTACGGGCGTGGGGCTCGGACAGGGCGATACGGGCGTTGGCATCGGCAAGGGCAGTACCGGCACAGGTCTCGGGCAGGGCGACACGCGAGGGCACGGCCCAGGCAGCACGGGCACGGGAGTGGGTCGCACCAGCACCGGAACGGGTATCGGGCGCGGTGATACCGGCGCGGGCATCGGCGCAGGCAGGACGGGCTTTGGCACCACGGGCACGGGCGTCGGCATCGGCGAGCGCAGCACCGGCACGGGCATCGGCCGCGGGGACACCGGCTTTGGCATCGGCTCGGGCAGCACGGGCGTGGGCATTACCCGCACGAAGCCCGAGCCGCGACAGCAGGCACAGTAAGCTGACTAAGACAGTAAGGTGCGTCGAGTGTAAGAGTCCGCCTCAAGTTGAACTGGTCCCGGCGCCCCCGGCAATCTCGCGAATGTTCGCTGCGTGCGCTGAGTTCCCGTCGTCAGGGTGCGTTCTCGGGAAGGCGCATCGCGAGCACGGGGCACGGCGCGCTGCGCAGCACCGTCTCGGCAACGCTGCCGAGCAACAGCCGCTGAACACCGCTCCTGCCGTGAGTGCCGATCACGATCAAGTCCGCGCCAATCTTGCGAGCGACTTCGACGATGGCTCCGCTCGGCTCGCCGGTGGTGACGAGGTGGCTGCCGAACGAGGGGTGCTCTCGGTACTTGTGTGTAGCCTCCTCGAGGCGTCGCTTGGCCTGGTCCTCGGTCTCCTCGAAGAACGACCCGGCCAGGGCCCCGCCCACGGGCGGAGTCGGAATGAGGTACACGTGCAGCAGGTGTACCTTCGCACCGATGTGCTGAGCCAGTTCGAAGGCGTAGCGAACGCCGCGTTCGGCGGTCTCGCTGAAGTCGGTTGGAACGAGGATCTGTTTGGGGATCATGGCTTCTCTCTCGCGCTTGGCTTCATCACCAGGTAAACACGGGACACGATCTCGCGCGCTCAAAATCGCGCTCAGGGCGGAAGCCATGGGGATCGAGGGCGCCGTCTGCTGCAAGTGACCGGAAACTCGACCGAGCTTGTCCCCACAGCCTTTCGGATCGGGTTCAGCGGTCTACCTTTGGGCTGAGCGGCTCGCCCTTGAACGTGGCGCGGCAGCAAAGCGGCGAACAGCCCAGCGGCTCGTAGCCAAGGAGGCACTGATGAAAGCCGCGATAATCAAGGCGTACCAGGCACCGATCGAGATCGGAAATGTGGACAAGCCCACGCTGAAGGACGATTCGGTCCTGATCGCCGTGCAGGCCGCCAGCATCAACCCCATCGACGACATCCTGCGCTCCGGCCAGATGAAGGACATGATGCCGCTGACCTTCCCGCACGTCATGGGCTACGACGTATCGGGCGAGGTCGTCGAAGTCGGTAAGGATGTCCGCAGCTGCAAAGTTGGCGACGCGGTGTTCGCCCGACCCAACCAGGAAGATGCCGGTGCCATCGCCGAGTTCGCCCGCGTCAAGGCCAGCGAGCTTTCGATCAAGCCCAAGGCCCTGAGCCATGTCGAGGCGGCGTCCGTGCCGCTTGCGGGGCTTACCGCCTGGCAGGCGTTGATCACCCGGGGCAAGATCAAAAGGGGCGACAAGGTACTGATCCACGCCGGCTCCGGCGGTGTCGGGACGTTCGCCATCCAGATTGCCAAACATGTCGGCGCTCAGATCGCAACCACATGCAGTGCGCGCAATGCCGATCTGGTGCGTCGCCTCGGTGCCGATGTGGTGATCGACTACAAGACCGAAGCGTTCGATGCGCAGCTGTCCGATTACGACCTGGTGTTCGACATGCTTGGGGGTGACACCCTGAAGCGCTCGTTCAAGGTCCTAAAACGGCAAGGAACCTTAGTTTCCATCAAGGGTCAGGACACCGAACACCTCGCGCAGGAGTACGGCGTGCGCTTCGAGGGTTTCTTCATGCAACCGGATGGCGCGATGCTGACCGAGCTCGGCGGCTTGATCGACAAGGGATCCGTCAAGCCTGTGATCGGTAAGACCTTCCCGATGGAGCAAACCGCGGCCGCCTATGAGGAGCTGGCAAACGGGAAGGTCGTCGGCAAGATCGTGGTCATGGTTAGATAGGCGGCGCGGGGGCGGTGTCGGAGTACGCGGCAGCGAAGTCGTATTCGGGGTCGCCGACCATGGCCTCGGTCACATCGATCAGACGCCGGCGCGGCCGAAAGGCGGGGCCTACTCTAGATTCATGCCGGCCCTTCGCGCGAGCTCGCGTTCGATCAGCTCGTGGAGGGCGCCTTCCACCTCGCGCCGCACGCGCCGGGTGGTGTTTTCATCCCGTGCTTGATCGGGAGAGACCTCGGGTCTGATCGGCTCGCCAAACATGAAGTGCAACGGGGTCAGGTGCGGGAGCGGCAGAATCCGGGCGGGCAACGGCACGGGAAAGTCCGTGCGGCCAAGCCAACGGGCCCCACGATGGAAAGCATTGCCCACGAAGTCGAAGAGATCATCGGCCCCGACCCCGGCCAGTGGCACCAGGGGTGCTTGGTTGCGAATCGCGGCGCGCACGAATCCGTAACGGTTGCCCCACAGCAGTTGATAACGAAGCTCCCGTGGCTTGACCGCCTCGCGCAAGCCCCCGGGCAACACGAGCACCAGCTGATCCGCGGCAAGCAAGCGATCCAAGTTTTCCTGCGTACCGTCTACGACGCCAAGCGCTGCTACGAAACGACGCAAGAACGGCACCTTCCACCACAGATGCTCGCCGAGCATCCACACCTTACGCTGCAGTCGGCAAGAGATCGCTGCCACCGGGAAGACCACGTCATAACCGAAGCTGTGATTCGCAACTAAGACAGCCTTACCCTTTGGCACGTGCTCCAGGCCGTCGATGCGCACCTTTAGTGCGCGCGAAAGCAGCTCGACGCGCGCGTAGAAGCGCCGGGCCGTCTCGTCCGAGAACGCGTCGAAGGGCTCCTTGTCGCAGGAGCGAAAGCCGTCGAGGGCCATGATCGAGCTAAGGTCCATCGCTCCTCACTAGCATAAGCTTGAGTCAGTTGAAGCGTGTCACCTCGGTTCGATGCGCGAAGTCGCTGATGCCACCTGGGCGAGCAGGCTTCGACGTGCGTGCGTGATGGTGCCAGATTCGACGTGGACCGCGCGCGAAAGGGCCTCTGCTTTTTGGCACCAAGGTTCCCTAGATGCTCTTTGAGCTCGTGCGCGAGCAGCACCTGGGGAGCGGCGTCTCTGATGTTGGCGAGGAACTTGGCTGGGCCACGGCGCGGGTCGAGGTAAGTTGGGTCGCCCAGGTTGCGCATGCGGCGCTGTTTCGCGAAACGCAACGGGTGCGCCATGAAGCACCATCCGATCGACCACGCGAGAGCTGACCACGGAACTGCTGCAGGAGGAGCGCGCAGGCAGTCCAGAACCAGGCGGTATAATATTTATGGGAAGTACCATGCCTGGAGCATGGGCTCCTGCAGGCAGGGGCGTCGGTCACGGTTTGGTCAGCGATTCATCTCGGACTATGACGTTTGTCATAGCTGGCTGCGCCAGCCGTGCCTACCAATAGGAGAGATGTTGAATCAAGCCACGGCGGCCATACTGTCCGATCCACTTTCGCGCGCACCTTTCCTCATGTTTTGGGAAACCACACGGGCCTGCGACCTGGCTTGCAAGCACTGCCGCGCTTCTGCCATGCCCCGCCGCGACCCACTCGAGCTCGACACCGCAGAGGGTAAAGCTCTGCTGCGCGACGCACGCGACATGGGTTGTCCTCTGGTGGTGCTTACTGGCGGCGATCCGGCGAAGCGCGAAGACCTGGTGGAGCTTGTCGCGTACGGGCAGTCGCTGGGTCTGCGGATGGCCTTGACGCCCAGCGCTACACCCCTGCTTACGGAAGCGCTGCTCGGACAGTTGCGCGACGCAGGGCTCGCTCGCCTGGCGATGAGCATCGATGGACTTCGTGCGAGTCACGACGAGTTCCGAGGGGCTCCCGGCTCCTTCGACAAAACGATAGACGCCCTGAGCTACGCGCGAACACTCGGGCTCACGACCCAGGTCAATACCACCATCAGCCGACATAACTTGCACGAGCTCGAAGCGATTGCGGAGCAAGTGGCAGCCCTGGACACCCAGCTCTGGAGTGTCTTTTTTGTGGTCCCGACCGGTCGAGCCGCTCAACAGCAACTTGGTCGCCCAGGACGGGATCGCACGCATGCCGCGCGGTATCAACGACGGTCAGGGAGTGCTGTTCGTCTCCCACGTGGGCGACATCTTTCCGAGCGGGTTTCTGCCGATCCGTTGCGGCAATCTGCGCACTGACTCGCTTGCTCAGGTCTACAGAGAAGATCCGACGTTCGTTTCACTGCGCGACCCCGACGCGCTCGAAGGAAAATGCGGCGCATGTGAGTTCAAACGCGTCTGCGGTGGCTCCCGAGCGCGGGCCTATGCCGTCTACGGCAACATGCTGGCCGAGGAACCCACCTGTTCCTACGTACCGCGCGGTTACACGCGCAGGAAGCTGCCGCTGTTGGAGCACGCATAGTGCGCATCGTCGTCGTGGGAGCTGGCATTTCGGGGCTTTCAGCCGCGCGGGAGCTACGCATGCAGCATCCAGCGACAGAGGTGTTGGTGCTCGAAGCATCCATGCGCACAGGCGGCCTCGTTCGCACGGAACACACGCCCGACGGGCTGTTGCTCGAGCACGGCCCAGACGCGTTGTTTGCATTCAAACCGCAAGCCATGGAGGCCGTGCGTGAGCTCGGCCTAGAGAGCGAGCTCGTCACCGGTACCCACGGACCTCGGACCGCTTATGTGCTGCGAGGACGGCGACTGATAGCGTTGCCCGCGGGAATGTTGGGGTTGAGCCCGCGCAGCGCCTGGGGGCTAGTGTGTTCCCCCCTATTGTCGGCGGGAGAGAAGGTAAGGTTACTGTGCGAGCCATTCGTGCCCACGCGGACGCTCGGCGCAGCGGTGGACGAAAGTCTCGCGGACTTCGTGACCCGGCGCATGGGGCGCGCGTTCCTTGAACAGATCATCGAGCCGCTGGTTGCGGGCATTCACGGCGCCGCTGCGGATCGCTTGAGCGCGCGTGCCGTGATGCCCCAGCTCGTCGCGATGGAGCAAAGCTACGGCAGCATCGCGCGCGCCATGTCGGGCGCAAAACAGCGGCGTCGGGAGGGGGCAGCCATCGTGAGCTTACGACGCGGCATGCAGAGCCTGATCACACGCCTTGACGATGAGCTCACAGCAAAGCTCACGGTCGGCGTACCAGTGCAAGGCATCGAACGTCTGCGCGGCGGCCGCTTCAAGCTTGAGCTCGGGATGCGTGGCAGCCTGGAGGCGGACGCCGTGGTGCTCGCATCGAACGCAGCCACGGCCAGCAAACTTTGTGAACGCGTGAGTCCTGTCCTTAGCGAACAGTTGGGCGCTATCGAGCACACAGGCTACGCGTCGGTGCACCTCGCGTTTCGCAGCGCCGAGTTAGAGCATCTGCCCGAAGGCACAGGATTCGTCGTACCGCTTCGCGAACAGAGGCGGCTCAAAGCCTGTACTTGGGTCACGCAGAAGTGGCCTGAGCGCGCCCCCCAGGGCGTCACTCTCTTTCGCTGCTTTCTTCACGGTCCCTATGACAACCGCGCGGAGCTCGCCGGAGTTGCCTTGTCAGAAATCAAGGAGCTAATGGCGATCGATGCCGAACCTGTGCTGAGCCATGTGGTGATGCGCAAGCGGGCACTGCCCTGCTACACGCTTGGCCATCCTGAGCGTGTCGCGCGCATGGAAGCCGCCATGGCAGAGGATGGTGCGTTTGCGCTGGCTGGGAACTTTCTGCACGGCATCGGTCTCTCCGACTGCATCGCTTCCGGACAACGTGCCGCACGCAAACTCCTGTCCGCGGCACAGCCCGCCGAGCCTCGCGGTCTGCCGCAAGCGTGCCCATGAGCTCGGGGCTTGTCCCCGCCTTCCATCAAGAGGTCCACATGCGCCATAGCCGGACGTTGGCCTGTGACGTACCTGTGACGGGACAAACGATAGGTCGAGACGAATCCTTACGGACGTCGAATCCTCTTGGACGAAAAAGGCACGCATGCTCGATCAAGCACTCCTCGACTCCACCCGGCTCACCCGAAAACCCTGGGCCCACCGCCTGCTCGCCGATGGCTTCCTGCGCCAGAATTACCGAAAGATCGAGCTTATCGTGGAAGGGGACGAGCACATCCCGACCACGCCCGTCATCTACGCGATGAACCACACGGACGACTTCAGCTACTGGCCCTTCCAGTATCACCTTCACCGCCGCTTTGGCCGCTACACGGCGACTTGGGTGAAGGGTAAGAACTACGAGCATCCGGTGCTGCGCACGTTCATGCGCGCGACGAACAACATTCCGATTCCTTCGCGCGGCTACCTGATCACGCGTGACTTCGTGAACGCGACGGGACGCAAGCCGAGCGACGAGGAGTACCGGCTCGTACGCGACGCGGTGAACGACCTCTCGCCGCCGAAGGGCACGCTCCCGGAGGCGCTGGTCGGCCGGGCGCGCGACATGTTGGGACGCCGTTTCGACCCTCGCGCCGAAAGCTACGGCTTGGCGCTCGAGACGCTTTTCCAGCAGATGATGCGGCGCTTCGTCGAGCTCAACGCCGAGGCCCTCGCGACCGGTCTGGACTTGCTCGTCTTCCCGCAGGGGACGCGTTCCCGTCGCCTGTCGCGTGGACACATCGGCCTCGCCCAGCTGGCGGTGTACCTCGGCGCCGCGATCGTGCCGGTCGGCTGCAGCGGAGGGGATGTGATCTACCCGAAGCGCTCTCCGCTATGTCAGCCGGGACGTGTCATCTACCGCATCGGCAAGCCGATTTCCCCGTCCGAGCTCGCACGTTTCGGTGTGCCGGCGGGCTCCCAGCCCTTTGAGCGCGCAAGCGAGACCGAGCACCGCGCGCAGTATCAGGCGCTCGTCGACCACGTGATGGACCGGATCGATGAGCTGCTCGACGAGCCCTATCGCTACTCCGAGGACGCGAAAAGCGACGGCAGTTTCGGCACGTCGCGCTTCGTCTAAGGCATCCCGCTTGGGTCAGTGGGCG
This sequence comes from Polyangiales bacterium, assembly GCA_046598735.1. Lineage (GTDB taxonomy): Bacteria > Myxococcota_A > Polyangia > Polyangiales > DASUME01 > DASUME01. The sequence goes on along the minus strand of JBKJIA010000314.1, from coordinate 4,884 downwards.
TGCAACACGACGGCGGACTCGCCCGCGAGGTGACCGCGCAGCCACAACCCAGCCAGCGGCACCCTGTCCTCTGGGGTGCCACCGTCGCAGACGACCTGCACGAGAGATCGCGCGATTCTTGCGCGAGCGTCTGACGTGCTGCGCAGCGAATTCGCGGGCGTGAGTGGTTGCTCACGGGTTCGATCATACTGTTGCAGTCTGACTGTCTTTTGCTTGCCGATGCGCCTTGGAAGGGGCGTAAGGTCACCTTATGAACAACGCGTTGTAAGCAAAGGAGACGCGCCATGGAATACGTCGTCGTCGGTGAGTTCAGCGATGAATATCAGGACGGACTGGGCAGCTCCGAGAGTCCCAGGAACGATGCTTGGCTGGACATTCCCATCGCAGAGCTTGGCTCTCCCCGCGTAGTCTCGGCATCGCCAAGTGAAAGCGTCTACGATGCTGCCTTACGGATGGGCGAACAAGGTTGCGGAGCGCTAATCGTCGTCCATTGTGATGTGTTAGTCGGAATCTTTACCGAGCGCGATCTGTGCACGCGCGTGATCTGCGCTGGACGCGACCCCCGGCGCACGCCCCTTGACGAAGTGATGACGACCGCCCCTGCGACCGTGCTGGAAACGGACACCGTGGGACAGGCCTTGCGCGTGCTGGTGCTGGAGGGCTTTCGCCATATCGTGGTGGTCAATGCGTGCGGCACGCCAACGAACGTGGTTTCGGTGCGTAGGATCGTGGAGCACGTGGTCGAGTATTTCCCGGAGAAGGTCTTCAACGCGCCACTGGACTCGCAACCGCCCTGTACTCCCGTTTGTGACGGGGGATGACCGCGGACTGATTACGCAACAGCGAGTGCCTGGAGGAGCCGCGGCGAGCCTTCCGAAACGTGTCCCACTGCTGGGGATGAATGGTATAGCGACCGGGCCCATGGTTACGATTTCGCCTGCGAAGCTGATCTTGCCGACCTCGAGCGCATTCATCCACGCTGGACGTTCGAAAAGAAGCTCGTCTCGTGGGGCATCGACGAGATCAAGCCACGACGCGCGAAGTCAACACAGCATCCTTCCACCCTCGATGGGAGAGTCAGGTAGTTTGTGACACGACCGAGCGTTCTTTGGGCCGCGCGCGGCGCAGCCCTGCTGACGGCGCTGCTGCTCATCACCTATCTCGGCTGCATCGGCTACGCCTACTTTCCATACCCTGAGCGGCCGCGCGCAGCGCTGCTTGAGAAGGGCGACAGGCTGGTGCGTGTGGAGGGGCATGCGCTGCGTTATCGCGCCTATCCCGACCAACTCGTACCCGAGCGGCCTACCCTCGTGCTGTTGCACGGCTTCGCCGGCTCGCTGCACGCGTGGGACAGGGTGGCTCCGGGGCTTTCTGAGTTCGCGAATGTGGTTGCAGTCGACATGATGCCGTTTGGCCTATCCGACAAGCCCCTCGATTTCGCCTACTCGTACGCTGCGCAGGCGCGCATCATTGGCGGGCTCATCGATGCGCTCGACATCCGAGATCCTGTGCCCATGGGCCACTCTTACGGTGGCACCATCGCAGCCTACATGGCTTGGAAGAACCCGCGCGTCTCCCGAGTCGTGCTGGTGGATCCCGGCATCCTCTCCACCGGCATACCGGGCTACGTGCGTTACATGTTCGCTCCCTTGCCGCGCGTGGGCGCGCGCTTGTTCGGCTCTTCCGCCTTTCGCCGCCGCTTCGTCACGAAGGCCTTCGTGGATCGGCGACTTGTCAACGACGAGCTCGTCCGCGGCATCAGCCAGGGCACCGACATGCAGGGATACCTCAGCGGAACCACCGCCTTCTTCTCTAACTACTACGAGGTCGAGGTGGACGCGCTCCTCCAGGGCATCAAGGCTCAAACCCTGCTCGTGTGGGGCGAGCACGACCGCAAAAATCCCATTCACAATGCGAAGCTCATGGCGCAGCGTCTGCCCGCCGCTACGACCAGCATCATCCGCAACAGCGGACACTACCCTCATGTCGAGCGACCGCGCGAGGTGGCGGCGGCCGTATCCGCATTCCTGTTGCGCACGACCTCCTCCCGTGAACCCGTGCCAGTGCCAGAAGAGAAAGCCTTCCCATGACTCGAGACCTCAGGCGTGCCCTATTCGTCGGGGCGCTCGTGTATCTTACCTTTCACATACTCGCCTATCACGTGTCCGTCGAGCTCGGTTTCGGCGAGGCAGAATCACGTCACGACCCCGCATCGCTCTGGATGTATCTGCGCCGCCTATCGATGATCGTCATGGCCCTGGTGCTGCCACGCCTCGTGGGCGGACCCGCAGCGAAGGAGTATGGCTGGACCTTACCATCGCGCTGGCTCGTGGTCGCCATCGTCCTTGGGCTCATGATAGGGCTTGGCAACCGCGGCGGCTACCAGATGACCTCGGTGGCGCTCGTGGCCGGCGCCGCCTTTCATGCATTTGCGACCGAGCTCTACTTTCGCGGCTACTGGCTCGGCCTGCTCGAGCGTGCCTCTACAAGCAAGTGGCTACCGGCCTTTGGCTGCGGCCTGCTCTACGGGCTGTCGACGCTCTCCTGGCATGCGGCGTACCATCGCGAGATGCCCCCGTGGGGCTTCACCTTACTTTTCACCGGCCTCGGCATGGTCTTCGCGTGGGGCAAGCAGCGCTCCGGCAGTGTGCTCATCGCCTGGATCATGCACTTCGTTGGTGTGCTGAATTTGAAGCCATTCCTGGGAATGCAGTGAAATAGCGCCATTCCGTGTCGCCGTATTCTGTGGGGACTCTGAGATGACTAAACAGACGACTGCTCTAACGAACGCGGGACAAGGGTCCGGGTAGAAGGCCATCCCCGATCTACTGCTACAGCGAACTCATCGAGCGCACGATGCTCAGGCGACGCGACGCGCTTGCGGTCTGCGCGACGGAGTGAGCGCGCGTAAGATGCTGCCGGCGTCGGCTTCGCGCCGAGTCATACCCGCGGCCAGATTCCGATAGAAAATCGCCATGGACCTACGCCCAATCGCGTCTCCGCACATATCCTTTTCGACGGCAACGAACCTGAAGAAGGCCGCAAGTGCGGAGACGTTCTTGTTGAAGGGCTGCGATAGCCGTTCAACGATGGGGTAGATCGCAGTCGGAATGCGTACCGAGCGTGGCCGCATTTCCAACGCGTTGCAAACCATGTCGACGACATCACTCTGACGCAAACGCTCAGGCCCGCCCACTGGGCGCACGGCCTTCGGCAGATCCTGTTGGTGAATCATACGCGCGATTTCTTCGCCGAGATCGAGCGCACTCAGTGGATTAAGTATGGCATCTTCGTGGGCCATCAGCGTCACGATGCCAGTCTTCTGTGCGACGAGGAAGAGCTCCTCCATGTCGTTGAAGAAGCCGGTGGGTTCCCAAATCGTGTAGTCGAGCCCCGAACTCATGACGGCATCGGCTACGCGCTGCCGCGCATCACCTATCGCACTGACGCGCGCAAGTTCTTTACACCGTAAGACACTCAGGAACATGAAGTGTTTGACGCCGGCACGCACCGCTTCTTCGAGGATGTTCATGTTGGCTTGGTAGTCGACCTCCCACAGCGTGGGATTGGCACCGAAGGAGTGAATGCCGATCGACGTAAACACGACGTCGATGCCATCGCACATCCCGCGCAGACTTGCGGCATCCGTGGCATGACCCACGAAGACTTGGTCTACCGCGCGATGCAGTTTCTTTGGATCTCGCGCCAATGCGCGCACCCAAAGGCCGGAGTCTTTTGCTGCTTCCATCACGCCGCCACCGATATAGCCAGTGGCGCCAGCGACGAGTAAACGGGGAGATTGTACAGCTCGTTGTGACATGAGCTGTTGCACTGCAACCTGCATGCCCTGCGCGTAAAACGCCGCCAGAAGCCCTTGGCAGTATGACCGCTCACTTGGTACATGTGCGTGAAGCTCGGAAGCTGTCTGGTGGACGATGCCGGGCTTGCGAAGCTTCTGCGCAGGTGAAGCGCAGCGCTTGCGCTGTAGGCCAGAAAGCCGAATTGGGCGCCAGCAAAATAGTAAGGTTTATGCCAATCTCTCGCGTCAGAGGGACGCTCGGGGTGCCACGGGCGCACTGACTGAACTTGCGATAGGCCGTCCAGAGAAGCGCGCCCCCGGTAAGAGTAAGACGAAAGTCAGCAGCATTGCCAAGCGCGCCCTGTTCCTAGTGTCCATGCAAGCGCCATGCGAATGCTGCACTGCTCATGGGGGTACTGCGTGGAAGACCTACGGGAGGAGGCCGAGGCGGCGAGCCATGTGATGCAAGTTGCCGCGTGTCATCCCTAGTGATCGTGAGGCGGCGGCCCAGTTGCTGCCGTGGGCGGTCACGGCCCTGCGGATCGCCGTGCGTTTTGCCTCTTCAACGATTTCGTTCAGCGACTTATCACCCGGCTCCGTGGAGACATCTAGCGCTGCGGGAGGCTCCGAGATGACGTCGCCAGGCACGCCCGGATCGATTTGCAAATACTCAGGACCGACCAACACCGGCGCACCTCTTCCTGTGTGCGCACTAGCCCGCAGCACCGCTCGGCCGAGCACGTGATCGAGCTCCCGCACGTTGCCCGCCCATAGACCGCCTGTGAGGCAGCTTCTTGCCGCCTCGGTCAAGCGCACTGGGCCGAGCCCCAAGCGTCTGCGGTACACATCTAAGAAGAAACCCGCGAGCAGTGGAATATCTGCTCTCCGCTCCCTCAGGGGTGGAACATGAATTGGGTACATGATCAGGCGATGAAACAGGTCCGCGCACTTAGGGAAGGAAGAGCAACTGCTCTTTCCGGCGCTGCGAGCAGGCGAGCGCGGTACACAGATTCACATGCCCGTGCGCGTGATGATGCAAGAGCATGACGATCATGGCGCAAGCCTAAGGCGCACTCGCGAGCTCA
>JBKJIA010000178.1:0-4077 GCA_046598735.1 Polyangiales bacterium | reverse complement strand
TAACGAGGTGCTCGACTGGAGCTTGCCGGCCGCGTGGGAGCGCCGTTCGATGGTGACGACGCCGGCGACCAAATCGACCTCAGTGCAGATGTCGCACAAGGGTGCGTGGCCTGGCAGTGCAACCCAGTTTCCTGCGCTGCCTGCAGCAGATTACGCGGTTTGGGGATGGCAGCTCGAGGAAGGTAAGTTCCCCAGCAGCTACATTCCGACGCAGGAATCGGCGGTCACCCGTAAGGTCGACCAGGTCGTGTTTGCGGCGGGCGATGTGCCTGCATGGGTGCGTAGCGGCGTGTGGCAACTTGACGCGCTGCCGACCTTCGGCGCGAGTGAGCTTGCGGTCGCAGAAGAGTATGCCCTCGTGTCTTGGGAAGGCGGCTATCTTGCACTGAGTAAGGATACCGCTGGAGGTTTGATCAAACTCGTCAGCGGAACCAAGGTCGCAACGACCGTGCTCAGCTGGTCTCGCGGCAGCAAGTTAGTGATCACCGTCAATGCGGCCTTATCGACCCTTACCGTACGAATGGCGCGCAAGCCGGATGTGTTGCTCTCGTACGGAGCTACGCCCATCGGCACCGGAAAAATCGGCATGGGGGCGCTGCTCGACGGTACCAAACCCGCTTTCGCGCGCCTGTCAGAGCTGCGAAAGGTGGCCAGCCCGTCTGTGTTGTGCGCATCGGATCCGGACTGCTCGCATTGTGGTGACGGGCGCGTAAGCGGCAGTGAGGTGTGTGACTCCGTGCTGGACGCCCATTGCGGGCAGGGTTGCACATCCACCACCCTCACGACTCCAGGTAGCAGTGAAGGTTGTCCGGAAGGCCAGGTTCTTCTCGAAGATGGCGGCGGACGTTTTGGCCTTTCCAGCACCACCGACGTCTGCTGGCCCGCGGGCATTTGTCCCGCCGCCTGCGGCGCTACAACATCACCATGTGGGCTCTGTGTGCTGCAGCCGAACTGCGCCGGGAAGAAATGCGGCGACGATGCGCGCGACGGGGTGGGTGGACATTGCTCCGACCTATGCCAGCCGCGAGAGCCCGGCTGTCTGCTGGACTCCGACTGCACGATTGGCTTCAGCTGCGGCATCGGCATGGGTCCGCGTTTGGGCAAGCCTGCAGGCACGAACGTTTGCTGGCCCATCCAGTGCGACGACTACATGCCTGGACGTCAGGAGTGCGGCACCGCTTCCAGCTTGTGCGGCCTGTGCCCCACATTCCCTAAGGAATGTGAAGATCGGACCTGTGGAACGGATCAGTATGGCAATGCTTGCGGGACGTGCGCGCTAGGCTTGAATTGCAACGCCGCGGGGCGGTGCGTTGCACCGGTACTGCTGAACAATCCCACAGATCCAGGAACTCTCGCGGCCCTCTTGCCTGTACCCACTTCCGCGGCGGGCGCGATTTCGGGCACTTTTGCCGTAAGCAATTCGGGTACAGCCACCTACTCAGTTCCCCTGTCAGTCCCGCCGGGGCGAGCGGGTCTGCAGCCTGCCCTTTCGCTGGACTACGACAGCGGACGAGGTGAAGGATTTCTAACTCCAGGCTGGTCGCTCAATGGGCTTTCGGCCATCACGCGTTGTCCGCTCACATACTCACAAAACGGCGAAGCACGGGGAGTCCGCTTGGATGCATACGACCGGTTTTGCCTGGATGGTCAGCAGCTCGTGACTAGCGGCGAGATCTCGGACTATTCGGCTTACGGTCAACCTTACGGTGGTAACGGGACTGAGTATCGTACTGAGTTTGACTCATTCGTGAGAATCGCCTCTTTTGGTGATCCCATGAGCGGGAAATTTTATCGCGGGCCTGAACACTTCAAGGCATGGACAAAAGACGGTAGGGTTCTCACGTTCGGCAAGAGAAAATCCGCTCGTGTTTGGGCAACGATCTCTGACGATCCCAAATATTCGCCATCCGTGCCTATTAATGCCGCCTGGATGCTCGAAGAGATCGAAGACATGCACGGCAACTTGATGGCCGTCAGCTACCAACAGTTCAAGCGCAGCTACGGCTCCATAAGGATACCCTTTTTCGGAACGATAAGGCCGGCAACGCTGACCTACGCAACTGAGATCCGCCCAATCGCGATTAGCTACGGCGCGCAAGGATCCCATCGCGTAGAGATCGCGTACAACGACGACAAAGCTAAGAATCTTGGCTGGAACCCCCGGACGTTCACCTCAGGAATCGGCCGGTCCTTCTCGCAGCCGATCTACGAAGTCCGAACTTTTGCGAACAACGAGAAGGTAGCGACGTATAAGCTCGGGACCGAATTGGTAGAGGGACAGTGGAAGCTTACATCCCTCACCGCCTGCGCTTCTGAATCAGGGACCGGCACTGAGACATGCCATCCGCCAACCACGTTTGAGTACGAGCCGGTCGTTCCGATCACTAAGATCGAAACCGCCGACCCACTCGGTGGACACATAGATACCTCGTGGAAGTGCGTAGACTGTGGGAACTGGAATCGAGATCTTCGCGCCTTCAGTCCGTCCAGCTATCACTTCTACTTTGCCTTCCCGGCAAACCTGGATGGAGATGCGTACGATGATCTGCTCAACTTGGAGTTCACGGGTAAGGGAGAGTGGCAGTACAAGGATCCGCCTGTGTACCATTCATTCGTGGATCTCTATCAGCGGCGCACATTACCTCGAATGCCGAATGGCCGTGCGTTCTCCGTGCCTGTGCCTTGGGATCAAGATCCGGATGATGAGCTCAAGCAGAACCTTTGGTTGGCCACGTCAGTCCACAGCTATGACATGGTCGAGAAACCGTACTTTATGTCGGACGACGACGTCAACGGTACGGACGAGCGGCTCACCCTGGAGGGCGCGGAGAAGCGACCGGATCTCGACGGCAATGGTATAAAAGATCGGGTGACGTGTCTGCCCGCCGTAAGCGGCGAAGGCGGTCTCTGGCGTTACGAGCTCGCGCTAGTGCCCGCTTCGCCAGGAGGCAGACAGCAGTTTGGCGCGCCGATTGGCGTGGCACTAGATCTCGACTGCTCGTTCACCTCGACGGACTACGACGGGGATGGCGCGGACGACCTGATGGTAACGAGCGGCGAGGCTCCGGACCAGAAGCTATATGTCGTCTCCCTTGAAGGCGGCACTCTGGTGCAGATGGAGATCGGCAAGCCGGATTGGCTAGGGTGGGACTTCGATCATCGCGTGAGAACCTTGGACGCGAATGGCGATGGTTTGCGCGACTACCTTGTCGGCCAAGATGGTCGCGTCACCCTCTATCTTGGTACAGGTCGAGATTTCGTCCGCTTTGGCAGTACAGCTTTCAGCACGCTACGGCTCGCACCAAAAAAGGGTAGCGAGGAAGATCTTCTGTTCGCGAACTCCTTTGTCTGGGACCACAACGGAGACGGCCGCGATGAGCTCTTTCTCCCTGCGGACAAGGTGGGGGACTCTGAGGATCGTTGGGCGATGATCGAGCCCTTTGTCCCCGGCTCGACCTCAGCACGTAGAACGAACACCGACATTAGGTACGTCAAGGTGCAGATCACCAGCCAGTCCGACGAGGCTCCCAAGGACCTCATCTATGATTGGCAGAAGCCAACCCTGTTGGATTGGGACGGCAACGGTGTTCGTGACGTCATCTTTCGGGGCGGTGACAAAGATGACCCCACCACCATCATTTGGAAAGGTGGCTCAAAGCGAAGTGGCCTGCTGAAGAAGATAAAGGATGGTTTTGCTCGTGTGACCACGGTGCAGTACTCCGACAATCCGGAGGATGGCAGTATCCTGCGAGAAAACACGTACACTCGAGGTACCGGGTGCACTTATCCTCAGCAGTGCCTTGCGAAGCTTCCCCATCCGATCGTCATGGCTCATGAGACCACGGCAGATCTTGGAGCCTTTGCAAACCCACGCCAGCCCGCCAGCGTGAGTGCCACTGCCCGCAGGCGTTTTGAGTATCGCTATGCGGATGCGCGTACGGACCTTCGCGGTCGCGGCTGGCTCGGCTTCCGCGAACGAACCGTGCGTGAGGTGGCAGGAGAATTCCCCGCCCCAGTTATTTCGGAGACGACCTACGAGTCTGATCTAACGATGACCTTCAATCAGAGGTAAATCGG
>JBKJIA010000136.1:0-5124 GCA_046598735.1 Polyangiales bacterium | reverse complement strand
TAGCGATCGAAGAAGCGCGTGTCCGGTGGTCCACCTTTCGCCATGTCCGACGCGCGCACGTACTTGACGGGAGTCGGCGCCGCCAAGTGCAGGAGATCGCTCGCCCTCACGCCGATGAGCTCGACGAGCTTGGCGATTCTACCGAAGCTCTTGTCGACTTCATGCGCGCGACGGCCGACGGCCGCCGTGACCTGCGCGATGGCCTCGAGTCTGCGCGCAGACTTTTGCGCCGTCATGGCCTCCTGTCGAAGACTCACGCCGGCGACGACGGCCGCCGACGCGAGCAACGCGAACACCAAGGACATTGCGACGACGGGCCGCGCCATGATTCGTCGTGCCATGTGGATGGCGAAGTTGTCGGGGAGGACGTCGAGCTCTTCGTCGCGGAGGTAGCGGCCCACGTCGTCCGCGAAGTCACGTACGGTCGCGTACCGCAGCTTCGGGTCAAGGTTCGTCGCCTTGCGAATGATCGCAGAGAGCCCGCGATCGAGTGGCTGACCACGTTCGTTGACCAACGGCTCGAAAGTCCCCGCTGTCGCGGCTGCGTAGAGCTCGAGCACCTGCGACTGCCTCCTCGCCGGACGCAGCGTCGCGAGCTCGTACAGCATCAGTCCGAGAGAGAACTGATCCGTAGCTTCGTCAACCTCGTCAATCCTGCCGTGGGCTTGCTCGGGCGACATGTACTGCAGCGTGCCAATGAGCTCGCCGGCCCTGGTGGCTCGCAGGCGAACGCGCTCGGTAGCGTCTTCACCGCCCACTTCGGTGTCGCTCCTCGAGTCATCCTCGCTCAAAGGCGCCCCCTCCAGCATTTGTGTCGCTCCGGTGGTGAAACCTTGCGCCGACAAATCGAGCTTCTGGAGAGGGGCCGTCGTCGTGCCCGCGTCATCGGCACCGGCGTCAGCGGGGAGGCTCAAGGTCACCCGGGCGATACCCCAGTCCATCACGAACACTTCGTTGTGATGACCGAGCATTACGTTTTCGGGCTTGAGGTCACGATGAATGACGCCCCGCCCATGCGCATAATCGATGGCGTCGCAGACGGGCAGCAGGCGCTCGACGCGTCGCTTCAGCGTGAGCTCTTCGGCGTTTGGATTCAGCGCCAGCGCCGCCACACACTCCGTGATGTACATCGCCATGGTCCGCCCCTCCACGAGCTGCATCGCGATCGCGGGCGCGCCATCCGACGTGAGCTCGAAGCTGTAAAGAGGGACGATGTTGGGATGTTCGAGCTGGGCGCCGACCTGGGCTTCGACCAGAAAGCGATTGCGCAGCTTGCCGTCGCGTTGGTGAGATCCCGCGAGCACTTTGATGGCCACGGTGCGACCGAGCTTGCTGTCGCGCGCCGCGAACACGGCCCCCATGCCGCCTTCGCCCACCTTGTCCGACAGCTCGAAGCGGTGCTCGAGCGAGGGGGCAGCGGTGCCCTCGGTCTCCGCCGGGAAGACGTGGTGTGCAAGCGTTACGGTGACGCCTTTCCGCGACGCCGGCGCATTCAAAACCGACGCAGATCGCGACCCGTCTGACGACCGCGTGCGGCCCTTCCCACCTGTCGATGCACCGCGTGTCGTCCTCGCCATGGTCCTCCTGTCAATTCGAGCTCCGCGAGCGCAGCATTTCGATGCGCTGTGCCGACTGTACGCTCGAACGCGACAAAATGATGCGTGCTCGGCGAGGCCGCCCCGATAGCGGTACCACCGTTCAGCAGCAAGGATTCGTCGGCCGCATCCGATTCCGCGCGCGGTCTTCCTCGCCGCGGCGACATTCGGGTGCCAGACTCCCCGACTCAACCGATGGAGTCTTCATGACTACGACCAAGAACGAATCAGCAAACTCGGTGGCGAAGGTGTCCGAGATCAGCGCCCGATCGAACAAAAGTTTCGAGGACGCCATCCAGGCCGGCATCGCACGCGCTGCAAGAACCTTGCGCAACGTGAACAGCGCTTGGGTCAAAGAGCAGCGGGTGGAGATCAAGGACGGCAAAATCGTCAGCTACCAGGTCAACATGATGCTGACCTTCACCCTGGAGGAATAGCGGGCAGATCTCAGCGCCACGCCTCGCTAGACCCGGTCGACCGCGCCCTGCACGCCTTCCTCTCCAACGCCACTTTGGGCCTACACTTGTCGGTGAAACCAAGCGCGCCGAGTCAGAGCTTCACGCCGACGTGGAGACCGGGCTCCACGAGAAAGTAGTTCGGCCACTTGCCTTCCTTTTTCTGAAAGGAGTCGGGCAAGTTGGTGTTGATGGGCCAGTACGTGCCTGCGACGGATGGCTCCACGAAGAAGCGATTCGCGAACAGCTCGACGTGATACCCAACGCGAAGCGTGAGGAATAGCTGGAACCCGCTTCCAAATTTCTCGCCGGCTGAATCGAGGAAGGTCTGCCGCATGGGGAGTGCGTGCACGGCAGCGTAGAGGCCCTTCCAGAAAAAGCGCTGATACGCGCCGCCCACCCCATAGGCTCTCACCGAACCGGGAAAAGCCTCGTCCTGCGATCCGTATGCGGGACCGTACGGGATGCCGATGGGCGCGTGGTACGTCCACGTGATCGCTTCGGCCGACACGACGTCCTTCGCAGTCAATCGGTACCCGTAATTCAACTGATAAAAGAACGGCGGATCCGACAGCGGCACCAGGTTCGCGAGCACGAACAGCGAGCTGCCGACAAAGTGTCGTCGGTAGTTCGGATCGGACGGTTTGGTCTGGGCCGCAGCCTCGCGTTGTGCGCCGAGCAGCAGCGCGGCGACGATGATCAGTCTAGTTTTCAAGCGCAATGAGCGTGCCGCAGTGCTTCGCATAACCACCAGCATGTGTGCGCGCTGGCGCTCATTCAATGTGTTGATTCGCGTATTGGCTGTGCAAGGATGCACAGATGCCTTGGGACGATCTTCGCTATATTCTGGCGCTCGCGCGTGCGGGCACGCTGAGCGGAGCAGCGTCGAAGCTCTTGGTCACGCATACGACGGTCGGTCGCCGTCTGGTGGAGATCGAACGGACCCTCGGCGTGCGACTCTTCGACCGCACGCCCGATGGGTACATGCCCACCGGCGCAGGTCAGGATCTGACCAAGGTCGCCGAACGCATTGAAGCCGAGGTGCTTGCCGCGGAGGGCAGAGTGCTCGGACGTGACGGGGAGCTAGATGGCGCCCTGCGCGTCTCGACGATGGACATGCTCTTTCGTGGCTACCACGAGGTGTTCTCCTCGTTCCTCACGCGCTACCCGAGCGTGAAGCTCAACGTCTCTACCACCGACGACGAAGTGTCGCTCACCCGCCGGCAGGCCGACGTGGTGCTGCGCCTGACCAGCAGACCGCCCGAACATCTCGTCGGTCGCAAGGTCTCGCGCGTCGACTTCGCCGTCTACGCCAGCAAGAAGCTGGTCGCCAAGATTGGCAAGAAGGCCCCGTACGAAGCGTATCCATGGCTCAACTGGGACGAACGCCTCAACCTGCGCTGGCTCGACGAATGGCTCGCCGTCAACGCCCCTGGTGCGCGCTCGTCCGTCTGGTTAGACACCAGCACCCTCGGACTGCACGCCGCAGTCGCAGCGGGGCTCGGCGTGCACTTCCTCGCCTGCTTCGACGGCGATACCGATCCGTTGCTCGAGCGCATCGGCCCGATCGAGCCCGCCTTCTCACGCGAGGTGTGGCTGCTCACGTTGCGCGAGCTGCGGAGCACGCGGAGGGTGCGAGCGTTTATGGACCACGTGGAGACGAGCTTGCGTCCGCGAGCGACGGACAGGCGGCAAAAGAAGTAGTCGAAGCGAGCTTGGCGGGACGAGACCTTACGGTTGACGGCCCGACATCTCTATAGTCAATTGCGCAGCGGAGGGTGCGCAGGCTGACGCATGGTGCGCCACACGCTGCGAAGGGATTCGTAAGATCTACGACACCGAATCCCAACATGCCTTCACCGCCGAACTCTTGACCACAGCCTGCGACTACAGCAACTACTGCGTGGCAGGGGTGGAGATGGATGGTGAATGCCGCGAGGTCACCTTCCTCGAGGATGCAGAGGTTTCCTTCGTGGCGATCCCCATTTCGGGTTTATGCGGCTACCCGGTCTGTCCTCTTCGGCGTAAATGCGCGCTGAGCTTGAGGGAGTATACAGCGCCTTAGCGCGCTACGTTTTGGTCTTCGTCTTGCCGTAGCGCTGGGTCAGCCGCTCGCGTACGGCGTGGGCTTCGATCTCGAGCGCGCAGTGAGGTACGCGTCGTCTATGGATCTCATTGAAGCCTCGCCCTATTGCGCAACGCGGGTCGCACGCGCGACGGAGCGGGCGGGTGTGAGGCAGGCCGCCGTGCTCGTGAGCTCCACAAGCACGGTGTCGCCTTTCACGAAGCTCCCCGGTGAAAGCAGAGCGCCGCTCCCCGCCACCGTCTTACCGTTCACGGTCCACCGAAGCACGGGCGCTTGGCCAGCATTGCCGAGGATGGCTGTCATGCCCTGCGCGTCTTGCCGCAGCGTCACGTAGGCGGTGAAGCTCGCGCGCTGTGCGGCGAAGTCGATCTTGGGCCACGCCGCGGAGGCCCACGTGATGACCCGGTTGAGCACCGCACAGTCGGCGCCGAGCGCGGCTGCTTGCCCGAGCGCCCAGTAAGTATGATCGGCCCAGAGCGGCCCCCGATTGCGATGTTCTCCGGCCCGGTGGCGGTGACGTCGACGACACTTGCCTTGTCGACGGGGTCCAGGGCGTTCGAGGCATCACGCCCGGGCACGGAGCGCTGCCACACGGCGAGGGAGTTCGCGGGCCGTTCTACCTCGCGCACGAACTGGAGCATCAGCGCGTCGAGCGTCCACTTGTTTAGGCCTGGGGTCACCTCGTCGAGCTTCGCCGGGTAGAAACCTCGCCGGCCTCAACATGGACGACGTCCGCTTCACCGAAGGTGGAGTGGACCTGATGTTGCGCAAGAGTAAGGAGGACCAGCTCGGTAGCGGGCGACGCGCCACCGTTTCCTTCGGCTCATCGGACGCAACCTGTCCCGTGAGAGCGCTGAGGATGTGGGTTGAACGGGTAGGGCGGCCGGCCGGACCGCTGTTCCGCATAGTTCGCGGCGCCCTGATCGAGCACGAACGGATTCATCCGCGCGCTGTCACGCGAGCGGTGCAGCGCGCTGTCGCGCGCGCA
>JBKJIA010000126.1:0-10645 GCA_046598735.1 Polyangiales bacterium | reverse complement strand
CCTGTTGATTCAGATCACACGCGATGTGGTGGTGGTCGAAGAGTCCTATGCGCGCGGCGCGATGTTGGACTTGGGGCCCGCGCAGCCTCCCGTGGGTTACATCTACTTGCCGAGCTTCTACGGCAATACTCGGGCCACCAAAGGTCAGACGCCGGAACGCGATGCGACGAGCGACGTGCGCGCGCTACTTGCGAGCTTTACGGCCAAGAAGGTCGGGGGCATCGTGCTCGACCTACGCGGCAATGGTGGCGGTCTCTTGAACCACGCCACGGGCATCACGGGTCTGCTCGTCGATCGCGGGCCCGTCGTGGCGGTGCGCAACGCAGAGGGTGAGACGCAAGTCCTCGGCGACAGTGACGCGGGCGTGTCGTTTGGCGGTCAGGTCGTGGTGCTCGTAGATAGGTTCAGTGCCTCGGCCGCGGAGATTTTGGCGGGCGCGCTACAAGACTACGGTCGGGCGCTGATCGTAGGGACGGGACCTACGCATGGTAAGGGTACGGTCCAAGCGATCGTGGACCTCGACCGTGTCGTTGCTGGCGCCAGTTCAGAGCCGCTGGGCGCGATGAAGCTGACCATTCAGCAGTTCTTCCTGGTCGATGGCGAGTCTACCCAGTGGCGCGGCGTCCAGCCGGATGTGGTGCTGCCGGACCCAATGGCCCATGTCGAATCGGGCGAGCGATATCTGGATAACGCCATCCCGTGGAGCAATATCGCGCCCCTGCCCGCCACACCGTGGCCCCACGCGGAATGGAATGCGGCCGCGCTCAGCGACAAGAGCCGCGCGCGGCAGGCCAAGGAAGCCGTGTTTGCGAAAATCAAAGAACGTGGTGACTACCTCCTGCAGCGCCGCGAGCAGACTGTGCTCCTTCTCAAACAGGATGCGTGGGTCGCTCAGCGCGAGAAGGATCGCGTAGCTCTCGACAAACTCGACCCCAAGCTCGATGAGGGACCGGATCGATTCGAGGTCAAGCTGGTTGACTATCGTCCGGCTGTAGCGCCCAGCGCCGAAGATAGTAAGCGTAAGGTAAGTGGCGAGCGCGCGGACCGTTGGCAGGAATCCCTATCCCACGATCCGTGGCTCGAAGAAGCGCTCTGGCTGCTCTCGGACATGGGCACCACGCACCTGCAGGTCAAACCCAATCCCGCCAAGCCGGTGCCGGCGAAGCCAGGCCTCGCGCTACACAAGAAGCCAGCAAACTGAGCGACTCAGCCTGCAGAGCGAGCCGGGTCGGGGATTCGAAAGCGCACATTCTGATGAAGCCGAAAAAGACTCTCGTCGGGCAGCTCCGAGGTGCGACGCGCCTCGCGATCCAAGCTACCCGCAGCGTGACCGATCTCGTAGAAGCCATGCATCACACGATAGGCGGCGGGCCTGATCTGCTCGGCAGGCCCCTCGAGGCGACCACCAAGCTTCTGACTGCACCCGCTTACGGCGCCATTCGCGGGGTGACGGGCCTGGTGGGCGCGGGGCTCGACCTTGCGCTAGCTTCGCTCGAACCCTTGATCGCGCAAGCCGGTGTTGAAGCGGGACCGCTGTTGGCGGTGCTCAACGGCGTGCTCGGCGACTATCTTGCAGACACTCAGAACCCGCTAGCCATCGAGATGCGCCTGTGCCACCACGGGGCACCGCTGGAGCTGACCCAACAGGCGCTCGCGCAGGCTTTTCCTGAAGGGACAAGGCTATTGCTACTCGTTCATGGTTCCTGCCTCGATGAGACGTGTTGGAACCGTAAGGGGTATGATCACGGTACTGCGCTCGCAGCAGAGCTGGGCTTGATCCCGGTCTACGTTCGCTACAACACGGGCTTGCACGTGTCCCAAAACGGACTGGCTCTTGCGCTGCTTCTCGAACAGCTCGTGCAAGCGTGGCCGCGGCCCGTTGAGGAGCTCGTCTGTGTGGCGCACAGCATGGGCGGTCTCGTGGCACGCAGTGCCTGTGCGGTGGCTGAAATGGAAGGTCATGGGTGGCGGCAAAAACTAAGGTCGCTGATCATGCTCGGTACACCTCACCATGGCGCCCCGCTCGAGCGCGGGGGCAATTGGGTCGACTCGATGCTGGGGGTAAGTCGCTACAGCGCGCCTTTCGCCCGGCTTGGCAAGCTGCGCAGCGCGGGCGTCACCGATTTGCGCTACGGCAATGTGCTCGATGCAGACTGGCACGGACAGGATCGCTTCGCGCGCAACGGCGACTCGCGCACAGTCCTGGCTCTGCCGCGTGACGTGGCCTGTTTTGCCATTGCGGCGAGCACCGCCCATACCCTCTCGGCACGTCTTCCGGGCGACGGTCTAGTGCCCGTGGACAGCGCCCTTGGCCGTCATGGCGACGGCTCGCGCGTGCTGACGTTCGATGAGAGTCAGCAGTGGATAGTGTTAGGTACTAACCACTTTGGATTGCTCAGCAGTCGCGACGCTTACGAAAAGATGCGCACATGGCTCACCCTCAGGCCGCAGGCGACCGCATAGTAAGGTAACCCTACGAGGCAAAATGTCTCGACGCGACGCAATGCCTCGTTGAGCACGCGTGGGTGAGCGCAGGAAGGCCGCTAAATTGCGACAGCTGAGGCTTTTGGACGCTGGCATAAGACTTGCGCTCGCTCCGGCATGAATTCATCGTCTCCCCTACCAGGCGCGCTCTGGCAAGCGCCCGCCCTGCGACCCGTGGCCCCCCTCATCTTGTCTGCCTGGCAAGATGGTTATCTTACTCCCGCCGAGCTTATCGACATCCGTGACGCGCTCCAGCGCGCACCTTGGTTAGGTACCGTCGAGAAAGACATTCTACGCGCTTGGCTGGATCCGGCACGGCCACCTTCCCCCCAGGCGCTAAGTAGTCTCGAGCGGGAGGTCAAAGCAGCCCTTCATACACTGTCGTTGCCACACGGAGGGTCGATCGCAGATGCAGGTGCCGCACTCGTCGAAGGAAGCTTAGGGGCAGACACGCGCCGTGGTGTATACGCCACGCTATGCGAGGCGCAGACGAGCTTGAGCGATAGCTCTTTCGACGTCCCTGGAGAAGGCCCGGGTGAAAGTGGCAGCACTCAGGATCCCATTCAAGATGCAGACGAGAGCGAGCGGCTGCGCAGCGTGCTCGATGGGGCTTACGCGAAAACACGCGATGAAGTACGGGAGATCCTCAGCGTCACTCAGTTTCGCTTTGTGAGTAACGTGAGTACCGCGGCGTACCGCGAGCAAGCCCTGACCTGGTGCAAGGCGCTGAGCCAGAAGGGAATCGCGCGCCAGGCTTACCATCTGGCTAGCGAGCTAGCAGGCGGTGAGCCGCACGATCGTGGCCAGTTCGTGACGACCTTCGAAATGCTGTCCTATTTCGATTTAAGCTTAGTCGTAAAGGTGGGGGTTCAATTTGGTCTGTTCGGAGGTGCGATTGCCGGCCTGGGAACCGCCAAGCACCATGCCTTGCTCCCCGCCGTGACCCGCTGTGAGCTTCTGGGATGCTTTGCGATGACCGAACGCGCCCACGGCTCCAACGTGCGCGAGCTGCAGACGACCGCGCGCTACGACCCGGCGACGCGCGAGTTTGTGCTTCATTCGCCCAGCCTGTCGGCAGGTAAGGAATGGATAGGTAATGCGGCCTTGCACGCGCACGTGGCGGTCGTGTTCGCGCAGCTCGAGACGGGCGGGGAACGCCACGGCGTTCATGCCTTTCTACTGCCTATCCGGGATGGACACGGTCAGATCTTGCCGCGCGTGCGGATCGAGGATTGCGGCGAAAAGATGGGCTTGAATGGCGTCGACAATGGCCGCCTGTGGTTTGACGCCGTGCGGGTGCCGCGCGAAGCGTTACTCGATCGCTTCGGCCAAGTGGCCGAGGACGGCACCTACACGAGCAGCATACCGAGCCCTGGCAAGCGATTCTTTACGATGCTTGGGACCTTAGTGGGCGGTCGTATTAGTGTTGCAGGAGGGGCGCTTGCCGCGTCTAAGGTAGGCCTAAGTATCGCTCTCACCTATGCGGCCCATCGTCGTCAGTTCGCGAATGGCGAAGGCCCCGAGCAGCTGTTGATTCATTACCTTTCGCATCAACGCAGGCTCATACCGCGTCTGGCCGCAGCCTACGCCTTCAGCTTTGCGCAGAATGAGCTGGTGGCGCGCTTTTCCGCAATGAACGACGACGAAACGCGAGGTCGCGACGTTGAAAAGCTGGCGGCAGGCGTGAAAGCGCTAGGCACTTGGCAAGCCATCGACACGCTACAACAGTGTCGCGAGTGCTGCGGCGGCCAAGGGTACCTTACTTCCAATCGCATCGATGCACTGCGGACCGACACCGACGTGTTCACCACTTTCGAAGGAGACAACACGGTGCTCTTGCAACTCGTGGCCAAGGAGTTGCTGTCGAGCTATCGGCGCGAGCTCAAGGACCGTCCACTGCGCACGTTGGCCAGCTCCGTGGCGGAGGATCTGCTGACGGCAGTCACGGAGCGCAATCCCGTCGCTATTCGCGATCAGGAGAGTGACTCGCTGCTCTCGTTTGCGTTTCAAGAGCGGGCCATGCGCTTTCGCGAAAAGAGTCTGCGCGACAGCCTGGGGCGACGCATCAAGCATCGTATCGACGCCGGCATGGCGCCGCAGCAGGCCTTCGATGCCTGTCAGGATCATGCGATTGCGTTGGCACGGGCCCACATCGAACACTTCGTGCTCACCTGCTTTCAGCGCGCGGCCGCGAGCGAGCCGAGTCTTGAGCGTCTGTGTGCGCTCTACGGTTTGTGGCGGATCGAAGCGGACCTGGCGTGGTTTCTTGAGAACGACTACCTAGCGGCCAGTAAATCCCGCGCGATTCGCAGGGAGCTAAACGAGGTCGTGCGCGAGGCGAGCAGTCGCGCTCTGGTGTGGACGAGCGCGTTTGGCATCCCAAAAACCTGCGCGGGTCCGCTCGCGGACCCTGAGTATCTGCGGACCACGGGCCTTGCCACCTCGTAGCTGCCTGTCCGCTCTAATACTGCACCCCGTGCAGGGTAGGCGCGCTCAAGCTTTCAGTTCCGCTCATTTGAAATGTGCGACATACCGAAAAGTACCAAGGAGATCACCATGACCCTCGCGCGCACGCTTTCGCTCCGAACGATCGAATCCATCACCGCAGCCATGCCCGACCTGCGGGAAGTCAAAGGCGAACGGGGGGGGCCGGCGCGAATGATCGCCACCGCGCAGAACCCCGAGGCCGGCGCGCTGCGCATTTGGCAGGGCGATAAGGTCAGCCGCATGGTCTACATCGGACTCAGCGCCGAGCTGCCCATGCGCGATGGCTCCGGGCGCAGCATGGTGCTCGACTCGCACATGATTTTCGCGTTTACGCCAAAGCACAGCGCCGTGCCGCACTTTACCCTCGACGCTATCGCCGCTGGGCCCATGCTGGCTTACCACTTGGACTTGTTGCCACGTGTCGATCTCGCCGCACACCTCGCCTATATGGATTTTGTGTACTCAGGAGACCTCGACGGCTTGCGCAAGCAAGCGCTCGCTGTGCCGGGCTTCAGCGAGGCGCCTCTGACGCCCCGCCAATATGCATTGATGTCGCCGTGGATGATGGCCAGCCGCGCCACGCCCGAAGCCTTCCAAAAGATTCCCGTGGCAGGCTACCTCGACCGCTGGCTTGGCCTGGCGCAGTCGGGAATTCCCGCCGACCTGACGTCCGATCAGTCGCGCGATGACTTGGTAAGGCGCGATGCTGCGCATCGTGCGGCCTTGTTCAACGCTGACGTCGATCCGGTTTGGCATCAGATCGAGGCCATGATCGGAGCCGACGTAGGCGCGGAGCTGCGCGAAGTGTTGCGTCAACAAGATCCATCATGAGTGCTGCCGGGGCGCGGCCTCGGTTACACTTCGAGCATGGGGTTGTCCAACGTTGACGCGAATTTGCTGTACCCCTTGTTCGTGTTGCTCGAAGAGGCGCACGTAGAGCGCGCCGCCAAGCGACTGCATCGCAGTCCGTCGGCAACCAGTCATATTCTGTCGCGCCTGCGGGAGAGCCTCGAAGATCCTTTGCTCGTGCGTAAGGGCAGGGGGCTCGTGCGCAGTACGCGTGGTGAAGCCCTAAGGCCGGTGCTGCGCCGCATCGTGAGCGATATGGGGCGCGTGTTTGCAACGGCAAGCGAGCTCGACCTACCCACGCTAGAGCGGACCTTTCGCATTGCCACCGCCGATGGGGTCGACGCCAACGTGCTCGGCGGCCTCCACGAAATCTTAGTGCGCGATGCTCCCCAAGTCAGTTTGGTGTTGAGCGCGGTCGAGGCGACCACGCTCGATAAGCTGCGCGCGGGTGAGCTCGATTTCGCGTTCTATTCGTTGCGCAACATTCCCGACGGCTTTCGTTATCGCGCGCTGTTTCGCGACACCTTCGTGACGGTCATGCGCAAGGGACACCCGTTGGCCAAGAAACCCATGACGCTCGAGCGTTTCGTGGCTCTCGACCACGTGCTGGTGTCGCCTGCGGCCGAGCAGCGCGGCATCGTCGATCGCTTGCTCTCCGAGCTCAATCTGTCCCGCCGTATTTCGCTCGTGGCCCCCACCTTTGCGTCGGGGCTGCTGTTCGTGGCGCGAAGCGACCAAATCTCCACGGTACCGTTGCGCATGGCCCAGGCCTTGATCGAACCGCTCGAGCTGGTGGTCAAGCCGCCACCCCTTACCTTGCCCAGTCCCGAGCTCTTCCTGGTCTGGTCGGAGATGATGGACGGCGATCCGGCCCACGCCTTTTTGCGCGAGCTCGTAGTGAGCCTAGCTGCGATTGAAACAGTAAGCCCTGAGGCGAGTGCCGCTGAAAAGTAAGGTAGGGCGGCGTGCCCGTCTTACTAAGCTTACTTCTTGCAGATTCCCCACCACGGGAGGTTGCCGATTGCTTCGCAGCCTTCGCCGGCGGCGCACTGCGCATCGGTGTGGCAAAGCAAACGGTTCACAAGGCTGCCGCCCGTGCACTTCTTAGCATCCGCCACGCAGCGATGTTGAATCGCCGCAAAGGGCGCTGAGGTAGTTAAGCTGACACTGATGCAGCAGACCTGACCCCCACCACAGTCTTCCGGACCATCGCAAGCGGCGCTAACCAGACCTTTGCAAGTGGTGCCTTCGTTGCAGCTTGCCGCATCCGCCTTGTAATCGGACACGCAGCAGTTCTGAGTGGTGAGCGAGCATGCCTCCACCGTGCCGCACGTGACAACGCCCGGACAGGTGTTCCCGCGCGTACCCTTGTCGTTGTCCTGACAACCAGTGGGTGTTGGATTGGTCGTTCCCGCATCAGCCTGCGTAGCGCCGCCGGTGCTCGACCCGCCGGTGCTCGACCCGCCGGTGCTCGACCCGCCCGTGCTCGATCCGCCCGTGCTCGACCCAGTTGCGCTGGATCCTCCGCCGCTCGATCCGTTCGCATCGCTGAGATCTTGCCCGCCTTGAGTGTTGGCACCGCCTGATCCGGGCATGCTGCCGGCCGAATTCGCCATCGCAGATCCCATAGTCGTATCGGTGGGGCCGTTATCCGCGCAGCCTGCTGGGGCCAACAGATAGGTTGCGAGCAGTACCACCCAAAATCGCGTCATAAGCATAGGCAAGCCTCCATAGCCTGCCTACCAGGCTTCGCCAGCCCGCGTACTGCTGAGTATGCAGGTCGAACATGCATGGCGTGCAGGTATGATGGCGATCACGCCCCTGGAGTTGCGGTCGCTGAGCTCCTTCACTAAGGGAGAACTTATGACCAGTCACAAGCTAATGCTCTATCTGTCGACGTTTACAGCGGTGGCATCATGTGCAGCGCCCGCTGCGCCCTCGGTCACCACTGCACCCAACGTGGCCGAAGCCAAACCAGCTATGGAAACAGCGACCGCGCGCAAGTCTCCGAAGCTTGGCGCTTTCGGCGTCGACCTTACGGGCATGGAGCCGTCGGTCCGCCCAGGACAAGACTTCTACACGTTCGCGGGTGCGCGCTGGCTGAGAGACAATCAGATTCCATCGGACCGCTCGCGCTGGGGGATGTTCGACGCGCTTCGTGAAGAGGCCGACGTCAACGTTCGCAAGCTGCTTGATGAGCAAGCCGGCTCGCAGGGCGAGTTGGGTAGTAGTGCCGCCAAGGCCGTCAGTTATTACACCACGTACGTGGATGCGGCGGGGATCGACCAGAAAGGTTTTGCGCCCGTCCAGGCAGATCTTGATGCGATCGCCGCAGCCAAGACGCACGCTGCCATTGCTACATTGATGGCGCGCCCGGAGTTGGGACTCCAGTCTCCGATCGGCGCGCAGGTAACGATCGACGAGAAGGACCCGGATCGCTACGTGGTCGCCATCGGCCACAGCGGGCTTGGCCTTCCCGAGCGCGAATTCTATTTGAAGGACGACGCGCAGTTCCAAGAGATTCGCAAGAAGTACGAGCTGCACATCGCCAAGGTGCTCACCATGGTGGGCGATAAAAAGGCGACCGCCAACGCTGCGGCCATCCTTGCGCTCGAGACGAAGATAGCCACCTGTCACTGGCCGATCGCGGACCGCCGCGAGCGCGACAAGATCTATAACCCGCGCAGCCTGGTCGAGTTGCAGAAGGAGTCGCCGACGTTCCCGTGGAAGCCCTTCCTCAGCACAGCGGGCTACGGCAACGAGCCAAAGTTTATTGTCCAAGAGAACACGGCGATGCCTAAGCTCGCCAAGCTATTCAGCGCGACGCCGGTTGCCCAGTGGAAGGCTTATCTTACCTACCACTTACTGCATGCCTCCGCGGACGTCCTGCCTGCTAGCCTCGACGAGGAAAATTTTGACTTTCACGGGCGCATCTTGAATGGCCAGCCCCAACAGCGTGAACGCTGGAAGCGCGGTGTGCTCGCGGTCAATGGTGCGCTCGGCGACGCGGTTGGCGAGCTCTACGTGGCACGTTACTTTCAACCCAAAGCTAAGGCTCAGATGGACCGTCTGGTTGAGAACCTGCGCCAGGGCTACGCGATTCGTATCAAGGGTGTCGATTGGATGACGCCCGAGACCAAGAAGTTAGCGCTCGAGAAGCTAGCCACATTCCGCCCGAAAATCGGCTACCCAGCCAAGTGGAAGACCTACGAGACGCTGGAGGTTAGTGCGGGCGACGCCTACGGAAACCGCAAGCGCGCCACCGCATGGCAGCATGAATATTACCGCGCCAAGCTCGGTAAGCCTACCGATCGCGATGAGTGGTTCATGACCCCGCAGACGGTGAACGCATACTATAACCCTACCTTTAACGAGATCGTATTTCCGGCGGCCATTCTGCAGCCGCCATTTTTCGATCCCGAGGCGGACGATGCCGTCAACTATGGCAGCATCGGCGGCGTCATAGGCCACGAGATGGGGCATGGCTTTGACGACCAAGGCGCCAAGTCCGATGCGATGGGCGTGCTGCGCACCTGGTGGGCGCCGGCCGATGTCGATGCCTTCAAGAAGCGCACCGATGCCCTTGCCGATCAATACGCAACCTTCGAGCCGTTACCTGGTCTAAAGGTCAATGGTCGACTTACGCTGGGTGAGAATATCGGAGACATCGGGGGCCTTACGGTCGCCTACGAAGCCTACCAGATAGCGCTCAATGGGTCTCCTGCGCCTGTGATCGATGGGTATACAGGCGATAGGCGCTTCTTCCTGGGCTGGGCGCAGGTGTGGCGCACCCTCTACCGCGATCAGGCGCTGCGCAACCAAGTGATGTCAGATCCCCACTCGCCCGCCATGTATCGCGTCAACGGTGTGGTGCGCAATCTCGATGCTTGGTACTCCGCGTTCGACGTGAAGGAAGGCGATCCCCTGTACTTGGCCAAGGACCAGCGCATCAAGATCTGGTGAGGTGCGAGGGGCACGTGATGGCTCATAGTCGATGCGTTATGATCGGCTTCATGTCGCTCAAGCTTGAGTACTTCTTCGACGTGCAGTGTCCGTTTGCGTATTTGGCCTCCACCCAGGTGCGTGCTTTGGCCGCGGCAACAGGTGCGGAGCTCGTTTACAAGCCCGTGCTGCTGGGCGGCATCTACAACGCGCTCGACGATGGCGGACCGTACAAGCGCACGCCTGCCGCCGAGCGCACGCGCATGTCGCTGCTTGACGCCCAACGTTGGGCCCAGCTGTGGAATGTGCCGCTGCGCTTTGCGGCTGGGCATCCGGTGCGGAGCGTGCTCGCCATGCGGGTAATTCTGGCCTCGAACGATGTGCCGCGCGCCGCGCATGCGTTGTTCGAAAGCGCCTGGGCGGAGGCCAAATCCATCGCCGACCCGACGGTGATTCGGCAAGCGCTCGCAGGCGCAGGTTTCGATGACGTAGAGGAAATACTCGTGCGCGCCGAAAGCCAAGCGAACAAAGATGCACTGCGGAACAACACGGAAGAGGCGGTAAGGCGCGGCGCGTTTGGTGTGCCCAGCTTCTTCGTAGGCGATCAGATGTTCTGGGGACAGGATCGACTCGATTTCGTAGCTCGCGCGCTTGGCGCGGAACGGCATCATACGCCGACTCCATCTTACGGTTTACCCGTGCCCGAGGTGGATGCCTGGTTCGACTACTCGAGCCCGTTTGCCTACCTGGGCATCAGTCAGATCGAGCGCGTGGCGCAAGAAGCCGGTGCGCGCGTGCGCTTTCGCCCATTTCTGCTCGGTGGGCTGTTTCGCGAGATCGGAACGCCGGATGTACCCATGTTGGCGTTCTCCGAGGCCAAGCG
>JBKJIA010000105.1:0-4461 GCA_046598735.1 Polyangiales bacterium | reverse complement strand
CTTGCGCGAGGCACGTAAAACCCCGCGCGACGAAATCCTGCAGCTGATCGCACCCGCCGCTGGTGCATATTTTGGCGAGGTGGTCAAAGCCAGCCTCGGCCCCTGTCGCTGGTATCTCGAAGGCGAGGGCCCAGAAGCCATGCGCTTGGAATTCGAGCGCTGTTTTCTCGGCTTCAATCCGATCGGTGCCGCGCTTGAGGCCGTGCTTGGCGAAGAAGCCCCGGGCTACGGAGCCCACCTGCAAGTGCTACCCAGCGAAGCCGCTCTCGTGCGCGAATCGCTTGAGCGCACAGGCGAGATCCGCCGCGAGGACTACTATCGTTTGGCCGTGCGTTTCGAGGTGATCGAGCAGATCGCCACGCTCTTGACGGCACGCGTCGCGAACGAAGAAACGCCGCTCGTGGTCGGCGCCGAAGTCTACGCCGCGCTGCGCGATCAACCGAGCAAGCTCACCCTCAACTAGCGCCAGGACTGGGCTAGGCCGCGCCAATCAAGCGCGCAAGCACCGGATCGTCGAGCAACGTCGCGCGCAATACCTGCTCGAGCTCCGCACGCTGGGCCGCGGGTAAACGCGCTCCGCCGTGGACTTCAAGCGCCTGCGAAACCAGACCATCGAGCGCCTGCTGCCGCGTCACTTCGCCCGTTTCGAGCTTTCGTAGCAGCGCGGCGCTGGCGGATTCGCTCGCTGCTGCGCCGGCCGCATGGCTTGCGTGTGTGGCTGGCGCCTGCACGGCCGACGTATCCGCGGCAGCTGCAGGCTTGATGTCCGCAGATCCCTGTACGCCAGTCGTGCTAGGTGCGGACCCGGCTGGAGGTTTGATCGACGCGCTCACGGCTGCTCCTGAAGCATTGGCACACCTCTACCCAGATCGGCAAGGACCCAGCTATGCTCGCTATCGTCCAGGCGCGCCGCAGGTTGCTAGAAAAACCAAAAAAGCCTGCGGCAGCTCCCACACAAAACCCTGGTTTGACCCCGATCGCACGGGAACGCTATGGTGCATGCGGCGCACGGAGGATGCAGTGTCTATATCGTCGACAAACTTGCTCCCGGTAGACTGGCTTCAAGAGCTGGCCGTCTTCCCGTTACCGCGCACGGTGTTTTTTCCGGGCACTGTCCTGCCGCTCCACATCTTCGAAGAGCGCTATCGGGCGCTGGTGAAGCACTGCCTGCGCAGCAAGCGCATGGCGATTGCGGTGGCTTTGCTCGAGCCCGGCTACGAAGCCAACTACGAGGGTAGGCCGCCCATTCACAGGGTCTGCGGCGTAGGTCGCATCGAAAACCACGAGGAGCTCGCCGACGGCCGCTTCAACCTCGTATTGCGCGGCGTAGCCCGCGTGCACCTTACCGAGCTGCCACAGGCAGATGCCCCCTTTCGCCTGGCCCGCGCCGAAGTCCTCGACGCACGCCAAGGCACCGATCGCTTGGGCCGCGATGCCCTGACCACCCTGCTATCTACGGCCTCGCTCGTCGCCACGGTGGTGCGCAAGCAACACACAGATTTCAGCCTGGGCATCACCCCTGACGATCCACCCCATCAAATCGCCGATACGCTCGCCGATCGTTTGCTCGCCGATCCCGAAGCGCGCCAAGACGTACTCGAAACGCTGGATGTACCCACGCGCATTCACAAGCTCACGGGTCACATCGCGAGTGTGCTCGGTCAGCTGGAATCGCAAGCGCACGCCGGCCGCGGCACCGTCCAATAAGTCGTCCAATAAACGACGCTAGGGCAAATGGCCCATTCGGTCGCGCTTGGTATCGAGATAGCCGCGATTGTGATCGGAGGGTTCCACACGCACCGGCACGCGCTCGACCTCGAAACCGCCTTCGCGCAGCGCGTCGACTTTCTCGGGATTGTTCGTCATCAGACGTACCGAGCCGATCTTGAAATCGCGCAGAATCGCGTGCGCCACTTCGTACACGCGCAGGTCGTCTTCAAAGCCGAGCATGCGATTGGCGTCGACCGTATCAGCGCCTTCTTGCTGCAGCGCATATGCGCGAATCTTGTTGCCGAGCCCGATGCCGCGACCTTCCTGGCGCAGGTAGATCACAAGCCCCGCACCCTCGCGTGCAATCGCACTGAGCGCGCCTTCGAGTTGCTCGCGACAATCGCACTTCAATGAGTGCAATACCTCGCCCGTAAAACATTCGCTGTGCACGCGCGTGAGCACGTGAGCCTTACCATTCACGTCGCCACACACGATCGCGCAATGTTCATGGGCCGTACCGCGCTCGTGGTACACAACGACGCTCATCTCGCCGTATTCGGTAGGAACCTGGGCCTCCGCATAGCGGATCACTTCACTTGCTGGTTCCGGACGTGCGGGAGCGTGCATGCGTATCAGCTTCTCTTAGCGCTGATCTTGCTGTGCTGCGAGCAGCGCGGCCTGATGGTCCTGACGCAGGGCGGTAAAAAGCTCGTCCAAGTCGCCTTCGACGATCGCGTCCAACCGGTGCAATGTCAGCCCGATTCGGTGATCGGTCACACGGTTTTGAGGATAGTTATAAGTCCGAATCTTTTCGGATCTATCGCCACTGCCCACCATGCCGCGACGCTCATCGGAGATCGCTTTATCGTGGGCCTCTTGTGCTGCCGACAGAAGTCGCGAGCGCAACAGTTTGATCGCTGTGGCCTTGTTCTTGTGCTGCGAACGCTCTTGCTGGCACTTGATCATGATGCCCGACGGCTTGTGAAACAGCTGCACCGCCGAGTTGGTGGTGTTCACGTGCTGACCACCAGGGCCGCCCGCGTGCGTGGACGTGATCTCCAGATCTTCATCGCGGATTTCGACGTCCACATCTTCTGCTTCAGGCAAGACGGCTACTGTTGCAGTCGAAGTGTGAATACGACCTTGTGCTTCCGTGGCCGGCACGCGCTGCACGCGATGCACGCCCGCTTCAAAGCGCAACTGCGAGTACACGCGATCGCCCGTGACGAGCGCCGACAAATCCTTGATGCCGCCCGCCGAGGCTTCACTCAGCGACAAGACTTCGATCCTCCAGCCGCACTTTTCCGCGTAGCGCGAGTACATGCGAAAGAGATCGGCTGCGAACAACGCCGCTTCTTCGCCACCGGTGCCGCCGCGAATTTCCAGCACGGTATTGCGCGCATCGTTTGGGTCGCTCGGCAGCAAGAGCACATTGAGCTCTTCGGCCAGCTTGAGCAGATCGCGCTCGAGCTCCGGAATCTCTTCCTGCACGAGCTCGCGCAGCTCTGGATCGTTCAACGCGACCCTGTCATCGGCCAACTGCCTTTCGACCTGCGTGTAGCGTCCATACGCGGCCACCAGACCTGACAGATCGGCATGCTCGCGACGCAAGTCCGTGTAGCGCTTGGCGTCGCTCAAGATGTGCGGCTGGCACAACAACTCTTCGAGCTCGCGAAAGCGCGCGGTAAGGCCCTCGAGCTTTAGGGTGGGAAGCTGGGTGCTCATGCCACGGCGCTCTCGGGCAGGCCCCGTTGCGCGGCAGCTTCAAAGCTGGAAAAACCGGTAAATACGTGCACGCGGTCGGGCTGGCTTGGATCGGCTTTTTGCAACCCTTCGTCGCGCACGCGCGCTGTTTCCATGGCTGCGATCGCCACTTCGAGCTGCTGATCGTCAGGCTCGCGGGTGGTGATCTTCTGAAACAGAAACCCCGGATACAAGAGCACGCGCAAGGGACCGGTAGTGCAGAAGCGCGCAGACAAGCGCTGCAACTCATACGAAATCGCGGCCACGAACGGCAACAGGAACACGCGCAGCAAAAACGTCAGAATGAAACCCGACGTGCCGTGCGCATTGGGCAGCAAAATGGGCGCCGCAATCGCCGCCAGCACGATCGACACCGCGATCACAATCACCAAGAAGGTGGTGCCGCAACGCGGGTGCAAGGTCGACTGTGCGCGCACGTTCTCAACCGTAAGGGGCAGCCCCGCTTCATAGGCGAAGATCGTTTTGTGCTCCGCGCCGTGATACTGGAACACGCGTCGCACTTCCTTAAACATGCTGATGAACGTCAGATAGCTCGTAAAAATGGCGAGCTTGAACAAGCCCGTCACCAGCTGAAACATCGGCGAAGTCAGGTCCCATTGGGCACCGAGCAACTTCGCAAGCCCGCTCGTCAGCCCCTGAGGCAAGAGCATGAACAAAGCGAGCGCAAACACGATCGAAATCCAAGCCGCGCCGCCGCTGTCTCCGGCCTGCTTGCGCTCCTCTTCGCTCAGCTGCTGCTCGACGGAAAAGCGCAAGGCGCCGTAACCGAGCGAGAGAGACTCGACCAGCATGACGACGCCGCGCAGGCCTGGAATCTTGCTCAGAGGCCCGGTCAGAAGCTTTGCGCGCAAGGGCCCCTCACGGACGACAAGGGCTCCGTCAGGACGTCTCACCGCAACGGTAAGGCACTTGGGGGCGCGCATCATCACGCCCTCGATTACGGCCTGCCCGCCGATGTACGAACGTGCGGGCGCTTCGCTCACTTGT
>JBKJIA010000617.1:0-37329 GCA_046598735.1 Polyangiales bacterium | reverse complement strand
CAGCCCCTTCGAGAGCCCATACGAGGCGTTCATCAACTATATGAACGCGCTCACCGACCTCGAGCAGCACGTGCTGTTGGCAGAGCAGCCTGTGAGCGTGCACCGGCACGATGTGGCGAGCCCATCCGTGTCGCCCTGAGCGCGTCTACCTTACGGTTCCAAAGCGAGCACGCGCGAACCTTACCTTCTGGGCAGGGGAACGCTGCGCGCGCATCGCTAGGGGCTCACGCCGGCGTCGACGGCAGGCGGCGTGAACGGGGGAAGGCAGTACTTGGAGAATAAAAAAGCTGTGCCGGGGGGCAATCTCTGGGCTTGGCCTGCGGCTTCGATAAGCGACTGGCACACATAGCCTTCGCGACACTGACTCGAGCCGGCGCAACTATCGAGGCATTGCGATGGGATCTGATCGAGCACGCCTGGAGGAATCATCATGCCCATGAGAAAGGGCTCGAGTGTATCGATGAGCTTTTTGACGCCGCATTCGGAACCCGCCGCGCATTGCGCCATGGAAGTGCAGGTCGCGGTGCAGTAACCGTCCGGAAAGGTAATCGTGTTAGCGCCGCCGCCCATGCCGCCCATTCCGCCAAAGGCGGGCATGGAAACGGTCGTCTGACAGGTGGCCTCGGGGCCTTCGCAGTCTTGGTCCTTGTTGCAAGCAGCGCCAGGATTGAGCACGAGGGGGCCTTGCGGACCGGCATCGAAACCCGCATCGAGCGGACCTGCATCCGTGAGGCTGGCGTCCGTGCCCGCATCGCGCGGCAAGTGATCGGCGATGGGATTGCACGCAGAAACAACTACGGTCATCAAGCTCAAGCCAAGGTTTCGCATAGTCACTCCAATACTCCTGCCAGTAGCCCGACGCCTCAGGGCGCGCCAGGAAGTGGGCGAGAGTAGCGCAGACCCCGCAAGCGGCTCCAGAACCTTACTTCGAGCTCGCTTCCGAGGAGCGCGCTTCGCCTAAAAAAGCACTGACAGCGGCCTTGAGCTCTTGGTAACGAAACGGCTTTCGGAGCATGGTGCTGCCCGCGTGCTGAGAAAGCAGTGCATCGTGAACTTCCTGCTCGACATAGCCCGTCATGAAGACGAAGCGTGTGGCGGGCCAAAGTTGTGCGATGGCGCGAGCAAGCTCGCCCCCCGTCATGCCAGGCATCCGCAAATCCGTGACGACGACATCGAACGGCGCGGTCGCGCTTCGTGCGAGCTCGAGTGCGACCAATCCATCTGGCGCGGCCACGACCTCCACACCTAGCCCCGACACCACGCGTACCGCGAGGTCCCGCAACGAATCGATATCTTCCACCAGCAAGACGCGACCGGTGAGCTTGAGCTTAGTTTTTTCTTCCATTCTGCCAATCGCGTTTGCCGACCCATGCGCGAATGCGCAGCGTGCGCTCTGCTAAGTCGTGAGGCACGCCAACGTCGGTCGCGCCCGAGTATACCCATGGTTCCCCGAGGTACACGGCGCGCGTTGTCTGACGGTTGCAAACCTGCGGCTTACACAGCGCTCTCGCTAGTACCAATTGGGAATAGAGCCCGGGCATTTTGCAGCACTAAGTTCGCCGGACGTGGCCTGGGCCTGGCCGGGGTGCTCGGCATCGTGCGCAGGCGCCCGGGGTCGTACGCAACACCTCTCGCTAACTCGCGTCTACCTGCTGCGCTTGTGCCTCGTATCGCTTGCTCGCGAGTAAGGTGCGTGCGCGTTCGACGAGCACCGATGGCGGGAACGGCTTCTGCAAGAAGGCGGTGCGGCTGAGAGCTTTGGTCAGCGGAAGTTGCTCGGGCGCATAGGCAGACATCAGTAAGAGGCACAGCGCGGGAAAGCGCTTTTCCAAGTGCTCGAATAGCTCGGTGCCGCTCATCTGCGGCATCTGCACATCACTCACGACGATATCCACATGTTGGTCACCGGCTTCGATGCGCGAGAGCGCCTCGCGCCCATCCTGCGCTGCGATGACGTGAAAGCCCGCACTCTCGAGCGACTGCCCCATGAGCTCGCGAACCACCGCGTTGTCTTCGACGAGCAACACCGTGCCGCTCACAGCGTTGATCGTCCCTTGCGATGGACGGCTCGCGAGAGCCTTCGGAAGGCCACGGGTGACAGGCAGAAGAATGGTAAAGGTCGTGCCTGCACCGAGGCGGCTCTCCACGCGAATGTCGCCTAGCGACTGCTTGATGATGCCGTGCACGCTCGACAACCCGAGACCGGTTCCGAGGTGGTTCTTGGTCGTGAAGAACGGCTCGAAGATGCGCGCGCGCACTTGCTCACTCATGCCGACGCCGTTGTCACTGACCGTGCAGCAAACGTAACGGCCGGCGGCCAGCGAACCAGGGTCGTTGTCGGCGATGGTAAGGTTGCGCGTGGCGATGGTGAGTATGCCGCCCTCTGGCATGGCGTCGCGCGCATTGATCGTAAGGTTCGCAAACACCTGCTGCATTTGACCTTCATCAATTTCGGAAAAGCCAAGCTCCGGGTCGAGCATGAGACGTAGCTCGAAGTGTCCGCCCAACATGCGCGCCAGCAGCGGCTCGGCTTGGCGCAGGACCTCGTTCAGCAACGTGGGGCGCGGCTCGAGGAATTGACGCCTGCCAAACGCCAAGAGCTGTCGCGTCAGGCGGCTTGCTTGTCCTGCCGCCTTTTCGATTTCGGCCATTAACGGCGCGGTGGAAGGCACTTTGCGTGCAGTCAGCTCCGCGCACGCGAGCACCACGGTCAGCGTGTTGTTGAAGTCGTGAGCGATGCCGCCTGCAAGCAGTCCTACGGTCTCGAGCCTGCGCGCCCGTTCGAGCTCCTCCCGCTGCTTCGAGAGCGCGTCTTGGGCCGCCCTGCGCTCTTGCGACTCGAGCGCGAGTTGCGCGCGACTCTCCGCAAGCTCTTGGGCGCGACGTTCGACACGCACCTCCAGCTCCTGGCTCAGCTCGCGCAGCTCACGCTCGGCGCGTTCACGTTGCGTAAGCTCCGCGCGAGTGTCGGCGAGCGAAAGCGACAGGCGTGCTTCATTGCGTTCGATCTCACGCTTGGCGATCTCGAGGCGAAGAGTCGCTCGTTGCCGATGAAGCAGCAGCACGGCTGCGGTGCCTACCGTGGTCAACAGCGCGAAGCCCATGTGCATCCAAGCAGAGGAGGGGTTGGTCGACACCAGGACAGCCGCTCCGTAGCTCGCGATGGCGAGCGCGACGATCAACGCAAGTCCCCACGTGGATAAGCACAAGAGGCTCGTTGCAATCACGGTAAGCATAAGGTTTGTGGCCTGCAGCGGCGCGTCCTGAACCAGGATGTGAACCGCACTGTTCAGTAAGGCTAGACTCGCTGCGAGCACGATGATCGGGTTCGCCCACGCTGGCCTTACTGTCCTCTTTCGCTGCGCCAGGTAGAACGCGCCAAAGACACACGATGTTGCGAATGCGAGCGGCGTAAGGATGTCAGCCTGCGAGGCCGGCAAAACGTAAAGGTGGGCGATGCCAAAGCTCAGGTACAGCAGCGTGGCCCATCCCGTCAGAGGCGCGACGATGGCGACGGCGCTCTCATCGAGAACGCGTCGCCGCTCGATCTTGGAAAGTGCCGCAAGCGGACCGTCCGACATGTCGTATAGCGTACCAGCTACCCACTCTCGGCTATGTCCCGCGAGCGCTTTGTGCGAGGCAGCATACGGAAACAGTCTGATGGCTGCAGGTTCTTACTTAGCCCTAATTCTGCGAACCCGAGCAGGAGGCTGCTCCGCACCCGTGATTCTACGACTGGGGCATGGACTACTCGTGCGGGGCTAGCAAGTGAGCCTGCGCGCGGTGCGCACCAAACCGCGCGCACACCTTTTCTACGGATATAAGATTAGTCCGCCTGGAAGCATGGACCTTAGGGATTGCAGGGCTGTACGCAGCGCTGCGTAGTCATCCCGAACACCATAATCGACGAACAAGGCGTGCCGGCTAGGCCTGCTTTGCCACAATCCTCGTTGACCATGCATGCCGGCGGCAGAAACCCAGCACCCGGTCCCGCCATGCCGCCATCCGTCGGTGCCGGAGAGCAGAAGCCAGGTACGCCGGTGATGGCGTTCATGGTCGAACGGCACGTTGCGGTAGCGGGGCAAGCTGCGACGGCGGGCAAGCCTGCGTCGCCTAGGTCGATACTGCAGGTGCATTCCGCAAGCACGCCGTTCGTGCACGCCTGAATGCCCATCATACCGTTGCTGCATGTGCACTGTTGGCCCGGCCCCGTACACGCGTCACCGGCCATGCCGGGGCCCGTGGTTCCTCCTGTCTGATTGCCGCCTGTGCTCGACGCACCATTGGCGCCGGTCGTGCCGCTAGTGTTGCCGCCGCCGCTGCCGTTCGATCCGTTGGCGCTTGCGTCGTCGCCCGTCGCAGCGCTGACGGCTTTATCGTCGCCGCTATCGCCGCAGGCAAACGTGGTCAGGGAAAATCCAAGGGCGACACATAAGATCGAATGACGTGACAATGCCATAAGCTTGCTCCGGGGGAAGGACAATGGGAGTGAGGTCACGAGCTGACTTCAGCGCCAGCGCGCGTCTCGCACCATACGTATCCGTCGTGCCTACGCATAGCGACTTCTCAGCCGTTTTGCGGCACAATCAACTCATTTTGCGGTGAGTTCGTAAGATTGCGCCGCGAGTGCGACTTAAGGCTCAGCGGGGGGCAACACGTATGTCGAACCGTGCTCTCAGCTCAGCTCAACCGCCCTGCCACGCTGCCAAAGAGCTCGAAGAACTGATCATCGCGAAACCCTGCGCCGCTGCGAAATATGCTGGTGCGATGCTCTCTGCCGGTGAGTGGGTCGATGCGATCGTAGTATCCCATCACGTCCAGGTGGTCGCCAATGATCAGGGCACCCACTTCTGTCTGCTTCGCATTCGGGGGTAGCTGGCGCAAGGTATTGCACAGCCCGTCGTTGGACGAGCCGTCGAGCGCAAGCGGCCCGTGTTTATCGTTACCGATCACGGCCGCCGCGGTAAGTAGCCTAAGGTTGTCATCAAGATGATCCTTAGGCGCGTCGGCCGCTTGCGCCGCGGTCGCATCGTACATTTGTTGGAACAGACTCGAAGATGGATAGGCCAGCGAAGGCTGCACATAAGTCGCGAAATAGTTGCGCGAAATGTCCAGGTCGGGCGGATTGTCGTGACAGCGACCCAACATGGGATGGGGACTAAGATCGTCGATTAGCTCTCGGTGGCGCAGTAATTGGTGGAGTAGACCCACGGCCGACGGGATGCCCTCCAACAACTCTGCGATACGGGCCGGCGTACCACGATTTTGCGCGACAAGGAGGCCAATGCCGACGCTTGCGGCCACAAGCTCGCGCACCGGCGCAATGCGACTAAGGGGCCGCGCGATGAAGCCGGCCGTGGCGCTGTCGGCGATCGTGGTGCCCAACAGGGGGCTCGATAACGTAGTCATCGACGAGAGCCGGGCGCGCACCTCGCGCTCTCGATCTCGCCATGGCGACCCAGTAAGGCGCTGCTTACATGTTGCAAAGTAGGCGTCTACGCCTCCGGTACTATGTCCGATCAGGTGAATGCGCTTTGGCTGGTAGCGCTTAAGCAGCGCCTGCAGCTGGGCAAAAAGAAAGTTCTGTCGTTCGATCAAAGACGCTGCGGGCAACGTGCTCAACCCGATGACGGGAACGGTTCTCTGTGCTTCGTATTCGCGTGCACCCCGCAAGGCAGCGAGCACGCTATCCGCAAAGTAAGACAGACCTCCCAAGTGATCGAACCCCATAAAGCCGGGGACTAATGCCACTAAATCATGCGCTTCGGTTGAAAATGTGCGCGTGCGGATGGCCTTGACCATCCCGCGTTCTGGGCCGGCGAGCTGCTTCGTCATGGGAGCCTCAATTCAGGACAACGGGTTCACGTGAAGCCGTACAGCGAGGCGTAACGCGAAGACCTTACGCTTAGGCGCGCGCGCACACAATAGACTCCGTGCCACATACGACCGGGCGGCTACGTGCGTCCCCCATGAGAAAAGCCCCGCGACCCAGAGGGCTGCGGGGCTCGACGAGTCGTTCAGTCGTTCAGTCGATCAGGGCTGTGCGCCGAAACCGAGCTGCCAGGTCAGACGACGCACGAGGTCGATGTTGTCGACGAACGTGCGGAGCGCCTCACGTGCCTTGGCGTCGTCGTCCATGGTGCCGCGGATGAGATCAGCACCCATGGCCTTGGTGCTGAGTGTGTTGGCGTAGCTAAGGAGCGAGGCTCCCACGCCACCTTCGAGCGTGCCGTCAAGATACGACGCCGCGCGATAGGTGATGCCACTATCCACGTCGTGGAAGGATACGGTCGGTGCCGTACCGACCGAGATCTCTTCTGCGCCGCCGTCAACCCACACGCGTGAGCTGTTGAGGAAGTCTTGGTTGTAGGTCTGGGGGATGTACGCCATGCCGAAGACGGCTGCATACAACTGCACCGAGAACGAGATATTCGGCGAAACGGGCGTGCCCTCCATGCTGCGCTTCTCGATCTCGTCGATCCCAGGGTACGTCAACCCAGAAGCGTTCAAGCGCGGAGCAATCGCATTCCAATCCTCGGCAAGAATGCCGCGGAATAGGGAGTTGATGCCGGGGCCAAACGTGGTGGCGTAGCTGAGCTGGTACTTACGGATGTCCGCCGAGGTGTCGCGATTGATGAAGTACGTCGTGGGATCCACGAGCGTCATCATCGCGTAGACCTTGTCGTAGAAGTATCCGACGCGATCGAGCTGATCGAACCAGAAGTATCCTGCGTCGAAGTCCCAGGTCGTCTCAAGGAAGCGGCCTTCAAGCGAGTCGATAGCGCCGGCTGAAGCGAGTGCATTGCCTGCGCCCGACTGCAAGATGGGGCTGCCGTCCGGACGGGCGACCGCAGTGTAGTTGCCGGGCTCGGGCGTGGTGACGACCTTCTTGAGAAGCTCGAAGCCAACCGATGCAGCAGCAGACCAGGCGCCCATACCATTCTGGGCAGTCCAGAAGGGAGCGTCATCCTTGATGTTGAAGATGTCTTTGAAGATGGGGCGGTAGAGGGCGTACGTCTGGTGCGCGCGCTTGACCTTCTCGAAGTAGCGGCTGTGAATGCGCTCGACGGTGTTACCCACGTCGAAGCCGAGACGCTGACGGCGGAAGTTGAGGAAGGGGTAGTAATACCAGTAAGAGTCCGCGATCGACTGCACGCTCTCGTAGGCGTCGGCGCCTGCGTCGTAGCGCATGCAATCGGGGTTCAAGTCGGCCTGCTCGTCCGAGCAGAACATGAACGGAACGGCAACGCGTCCCTTGGGGTCGACGAGGTTGTCGCGAATGCCACCGGCAGCAAGCTTGGAATCGGGAACGAGCGACGTGTAAGGCACGTCGACGCGCTTTTCAAGGTTCGCACGACCGCCCACGAGGGCGGGCCAATCGGTGTACACGTTGGCGGTGGGGTTCGTGCCCGAGAAGACATCGAGCATGATCGGGTAGCCCGCATTCAAGATGAACGCGATGCCGGCGACCTTGCCAGCGTCCGGGACCTGCTCGAATACTTCGACGAGGTCGCCGTAACCCATCTTGATGGCGGCCATGTCGTAGTGACCGAGGCCGTTCGAATCCGTCACGATGAAGTTGTTCCCGTAATCCATCACGGTCGAGTACTGGTACTCGCGAATGCGACCGGCCTTCTCCTTCTCGGAGATGGGATCCCACAGGCGGGGCTGCATGTCGCCGTCGTCACGAAGCTCCCAGTACTCCTCGTGGTAGTTGACGGCATCGAACGAGCCACTGAAGTTGTGGCGCAGACCGACTGAATGGCCGACCTCGTGCAAAGTAAGGCCGTGGTACATCGGATGGATGACCATCTCGCGGACGGCGTCGTAGTTGATGGTGCCCTTACCATTGCCGACCACGTAGTCCTTACCGTACCACTTGACGGTACCGTTGGACTTCTTGGCCGCCGCTTGGATTTCCATGGCCAGGCCCACGAGGCCCTCGTCCTGGAAATCCGCATCGTAGTAACCCGCCTTTTCGCGGATCATCTGACGCGCGCGCTCACGTGCACGCATCGCGTTGGGGCTCATGCCGCGCAGGGGTGAAGCGGCCTTGAGCACGGAATCGCTCAGGTCGGTCTCGCGGGGATCGAGGCCCGCTGCCATGCGCATGTCCGGAGTGACCATGAGCGCTTCGATGTCAGTGCCGACCAAGCGGCTGATGCGTGCAGCGCCCTGGTCCACGCCGCGGCCGAAGGCGCCAGTGGAGTGCAGTTCCTTGCTTGCTGCTTGGATGGCCTGTTGGAGCTCGCCCACCGAAGTCGGCACGTGCTGCACGGCATCGGTCTGCGCCCAACGGAAATCCATGGCTGCGACGTCGCGTGCCAAGATCTCAGGGTTCATCTCGATTGCGTGGCTGTCGCCTGCCTTGTTGTCACGGGCGTGGGCCACTTGGGTCAGTTTGTTGATGAAGTCGCCCGACTGAAGGTCGGCGATCGAGAGGTCCCCATTGATGACCTTGACAAGGTCGCGTCCGTAGGCGGCGTACTTGATCACGCTTGAGCCGTACATGAATGCGTTACCGATGATAGTTTCGCCGGTCTCGGGATCGCTGTGTGCGGGACCATAACCGAGCGGACCGCCGCTCTCTTCGCTGCTTACCCAGACGATCTGGCTGTAGCGAAGGTCGCCAGGGCGAGGAGACAGACCCTCAGGTCCGCACTCCTTGGCCGCACCCGCTGCCACGGGCGTGGTGCAGATGTGGAAGATCTTCTGGTGGTCTTTGCGCGCGCGCTCTGCGGCGCAGTTGCTGCCGCCGTGGGTCAGGCACTCGTTCTCGCGCAGCGACGAAACGGTGGCCACGAAAGCCTTGTTCCACTCGGCCGCTATCGAGTCGGAGTCAGCCGCGAGCTCGGCGGGATGATTCGCCGACATATAATAGACGATGGGACGAATCTCGCGCTCGCGATAGGCGATGGTGCAAAGGCCCTGGGCTGAGCCGTCGGCCGCGTATTCGCGGTGCGCTTGGCCCCAAGCGGTGTCGCAGACAGAACCCTTCTTATCTACGCACTGAGCATCGCTCGTACACTTGAGGCGCTCGCCCTTGTCATTCAGGCGGTGGCTCTTCTGCCAGATGTTGTGGCGCTGTGCGAAGCGGAAGCGCTCGCCCTCGATCACGCCGTAGTCGGGCGAGAAACCCTTACGCTCGTCGATGAAGAAGCCGAACCGCTCCATACGGTCACCCGTGTAGAGGACGGGCTGATAGTCGCGGTCGGTAACTTTGAGGAACGAGTTACGAACGGAGATTTCCGAGTCCTGACAGAGCTCGGTGTCGTGACCGTTCAAGAGGCAGGTCGGGATCTCACCGAAGCCTTCAAGGTTGATGGTCGTGGGCTTCACGAACCACTTGTTGACGATGTCGATGTAGCTGACCTTACCGTCGGCATCTTCCTCGAACAGGGGCTTGTCCGTGCCCTCTTGGACGTAGCGCGAGGACTCGACCTTGAGGCCGTTCAGCACTTGCTTGATCAGCATGAAGTCGCCGTCGGTGACGCGATTCTCTGACCAGTCGACGCGGATGAACGCGCGCTGGTACCACGGGCGGTCGCTCGTATTTTCAACGACGACGTTGCTCTCTTCGCCGGTCGCCGGGTTGTACTCGCGGCGGACATCGAAGTGCGAGTCGATCTTGAAATCGGCAACGACGGTGTTCTTGGCGTCGTTGAGCGCGTCCGGGCCTTGTACCTCGGCACCGGCGATGAGATCGTAGGAGCGACGTGCTAACAGCGCGCCCTCTGTGATCTCCCACGTGATCTTGCGTGCGCCGCTCTGATCGCCGACGAACGTGTAGGGGGTGCCGGCAGGGGTATCGATGACCGTCTGCAGGTAATACCACTCACCTTCGAGTTTGGACTTCTCCAAGCCGTAGGGCTGGACTCGGTTGATCGTCTCCGGATCTGCACAGCCCAACGCGGTCACGGCGGACGCCGCGAGTAACGCGACTAGAACCCACCGGCAATAAGCACTTCGCATCTTGCTCTCTCCTTCTTACGCTGGAGCGTCGCGTTTGCGCGCGCGACAACCCAGCGGGCGGGCCTAACGCAAGAAGCGGACCGAGTTTGTTCCTGCCAGAAAGCCCTACGTTTCAAGCTTCGCTGCGCTGAGGGCGCGTTCAGCCTCCTGAGACACGTCGGGCACCGTCAGAGTTCTAACGGGTAACCTTCCAACCTTGAGTTGCGAATATGGGCATTTTTGCCGCGCAAACTCACATTTTCAGCCTGCTTGTAGACTTCGCGTGGAGACCGGAAACACGTGCGTGGCCTCACGCGCAGCACGTGTTTGCAGGGCCACCACTCGCGCTCAAGCCAGCGCTGCAAACGCGTGCGAAAAAGAGCTCACGCGCTCATGTTCGTGCGGGGACCGCCCCGGTGCGGCTATGCAAGCCGAACGCTGGTACCCAGATGCGTCTGGAATGCTCTGCAGTTGGCGATGGCAAACGCTTTTGCGGATGCCTGTACGCTCGTTGCTGAGACCTTACTATCGTGAGCGCAGCGTAGCGCTTACAGCCTGGCGCCGCGCTTGACGCGCGCAGTCTTGGCTTCACCGCTATTCGACTTCATTGCGTCGTACAGCGCGTCGATCGGAATCGTGAACTGGAGGCCAAGATTGGAGAACTTGTTGGCGATCGGATTGCGCAACGCCGGACTCGACGTCGCGAGGCCGCCCGAACAACCGCCGCCTAGCGCGGATTGGCCGCCATACGGGCTCGTGTAACAAACCGAAGTGCTGCCCTGCACGGATGCAATGAACCACGTTGCCGGCTGGTAGCTGAAGGAAAGACCCAAACTGCCAAAGCGGCGCCAACGCGTGGCGTCGATCACGTTGGTGGTTGATTCAGCCGAGCCTGATCCAGGGTCAATGGTGACTTGCGTATCCGGGAACGGTTTGACCAAGCTCCAGCCGTACACGTACGAGAGCTGCATGTTCAGCTTGGGCGTGAAGTTGAGCGAAGCTGCGCCGGACGCGCGAAAGCTGTCTTGCACGACGCGCGTATTACCCGCAGCGCAGGTAGTAAGAGAGTCGCGGCTCTCCGCGGTCGCACACTCGGGCTTCTCGCCATCCTCTACGATCTTTGGCGTTAAGCGACTGGCCCAGGTGTGCGTGTAGCCACCGCCTACGATCAACGCGAGCCCATCGAGCAGATCGAATGTCTTGATGACGTTAAGCAATGCGCCGGTGCCCAACCGCGCCTCTGCTGCGTAGCTCATCTTCGATGTCGGCGCGACGAGGCGCGGACCACCGGTGAAGGTGAAGCCGCCGATACTACCGAGGTTACCGTTTGCGGTCACGCGCACGTCGCTCCACTGCACCTTATGACGTCGGGTGGTGTCATCGGGAATCGTGGCCTCGTAGGCTAGCGAAATGTCCGCGTTAAGCGCCCACTTTTCGGTCAGTGTCAAACGCGGTGCGACGTAGAGGCCGAGCGCGTAAAATGGATTGTTCGCATTCGGAAAGGTGCGCCAAGCCGGCGCAGTCGTCTGCGAAAAGCTTACGATTGAGCCTGCCCAAATCGGCTGGTCGCCGCCGCCGCAACCTTCCGCTTGCGCGAGTGCGGCCTGACCTTGTGCCATCAGCTGAGCGCAGCGCTCTTTGTCGGCCTTGCTCTCGGCAAGCTCCTTCTTCGTGTCGGCCTGCGTGGTCACTTGCGCGCTCGCGCTCTGCGGCGGTGTGGCGACGGCGCCTTCCGCTTCTTCTTCTGAAGCGGCGGGAGCAGGGTAAGGCGGCTCTTCATCAGCGGCAGTCGGTGCCTTTGCTTCGTCCGCGGTTGCCGCGGGTTGCGGGGTGCCACTCTTGGGCTTGGCGGAGGCCGCGGGATTCGGTCCTTGGGCCCTTGCTGTGAGCACGGGCATGCCCGTGAGCAAGCAAATGCAGAGGGAAAGCACAACGGTTGCGTGGTAAATCACAGGTGTTCTCCCGATGGTGCGGAGCGGCGAGCCTGAAGGGGGCGTTACGCCACGCACGCCTCAAGCGACGCGTGCAGCTCCGGTGGTAGCCCCAAGCAATTGGTATGCCTCGCCAGCGCTTGGACGATAACGACTCGAACTCCTTACCGAATATGATGAAAGCTCAAGGCGCGCACGTGAGCCGCGCTGCGCCGAGTCGGTGCGCAGCGTGCGTGATCCGATCAAGTGCACCTGGGCTCAGCGTCGCGCGCGGCCACTAGGGTTAGGGCGCGAGCGTGGCGCTCGCTTTCGATGCAGTCGCTCGGCGTGGACCGCGACCCTGTGCGTTAACCCCAGCAGTTTACATAAAGAGCGCTTACTCACAGCGTTGGCACCCAAGAGGTCGCAAAGAACAACGGACAATTAGTCAATCAGGTTGATTTTTATACCTTTGACTGTCGTGCGAGGTTCGCGCTCAAGGCGCCCGTTGGCGTGCAAGGTCCAACGCCGGTTGGCAGATGCTTTCTATCCACTGCATGTCGCCTCCGCGCTCCATGACCATGCCGCAGGCGAGATGTTGGACTGGGTATACTTCTGAATAGCGCTGGGCCAGCGCGAGAGCGATCGGTAACCCCTCGGACAGGTTATGTTGGTTTGCATGCCTGACTGCCTGCGCATACTGCGCGCGGTCTGAGTCGCTCAGTGCTGCAAGCGCGGGGTCGCCCTCGCCTGCGATCACGGCGCTTGAGCGCGCATCTTGAGAACTTACTGCCGGGGGGCCGGAGCGCGGCGTGACACTCGCCAGCGCAAGTGCGCGATCTTTGGGCTCCCAGCCACCCGCGTGCTGCTCGATCAAAGTGCGGTAACGCTCTTGCTGCTCGGCTAACGGCAGCTTGGCGAGCTGTGCCTCCAGCATGCCTCTCATGATAGCGATGCTCGCGGGTGGATACTCGCTCTGGTCCTGATCGTAACTTGCGTGCAGAATCCAGCCCGGCTCCTGCTCGTGGTGCGCACCGAGGGTATGCGCCCACTCGTGTAACAAAACCACCGTCCCTTTGTGTTCGCGACGTTGGCGCACGATGGCGCGTCGATCGGCAGGACTGATGCGATCGAGCTGCTCGACACCATCGCGCTCGTCGAGGTCCGACATGCCGCGTAAGATCATGTGTCGACCGGGTACCTCGGCCCGGCCAAGGTCGTCGAACTTGCGCGTAAGCTGCGGCATCGAGCCCACGAGACCGAGTACCCATACGTCTGCCTCGCCCGCATCCAAAACGACGAGCTCCGCCAGACACGCATCGAGATCCGCGAGCGTACAAACGCGGTTCCATTCTTGGGCAGTTTCGACTTTGAGCTCGGCCGCAAATACGCCACCCAGCATCTGATTGGCGTTGCCGACTAGCTCGTTGAGCGTGCCGCGCCAACCTTGATTTTGGGCGCGATAGTCAGGGTCCGCGTAGACGCGCAACTTCAGCGAACGCAGCGCCTGACTATTGGGGCGCACGCGTTGCAACTGGGCGGGACGCAGACTGCGCGCATAGCGCTGTTGCGAGCGCTTTTGCTCGAGGTAGGGATGCGTGCAAGCGATGCAGCAAAGAATCAGAAAGCTCAGGGGGAGAAGACGGCGCATGCGCGAGCTATACAGCGCATCTTGCGTCCGTGAGAGTGCGTTCACCCCTGCGTGAGCACACGACCTGGCCGCAACGTCGACACTTGGATCCACGCATGGTCGTCAGCTGCGGCGCGCACGCAGCGAATGCGAAGGAGAGCTTCATGGGCGGCCACGCGAGGGCGCCGCCTAGTCCGGGTCTATGGCTGCAGCACGGCTTTCGCCCCGAAGTGGGAAGGAGGCGCAAGGCCCGGCCCGACCGTGGCACGTCCGTGGCACGCGCGCTGCAAAGCGGATGCAACAAAGGGGTGCACGTCATGTCCTACGACCGGATTGAAAAGGCAAACTGGCAGGGTTTTTTCGCCCGCGTCTCAAAAGCGGTCGAGGGTCGAGCCGTAGATCTCGAAGTCATCGAATTGGACGTGGGTGACCAAGTGGAGACGGATGGTCTCACGTTGATCGGCATGACCTATGACCCCCACGATGACGCGATTTACCTCGCCGTAGAAGGTAAGGATGCCCAACATCTCGAACATGTCATCCGTTCCCCACAGGAGGTGTATGTCGACATCGGATCGGTTGGCATTTCGCAAGTGGTCGTCATCGAACCCAAGGGAGGACGTCAGTTCGTGAAACTACGACAGCCACTAAGTCTAGCGGCTGAGGCATCCCACTAAGAGGGCGTGACAGCCGCGGGCACAGGAACGTCGCAACGGGGCGCCCTTCCCCGGCGCTCAGCCACGGAGATCCTTGCTTGGCACAGGCATTCAATCGGAGGAGATAATACGAGCATGACTAAGCCGTGGTTGTGCGTGGCCGGAATGTTCGCAGTGATCACGACTGCTTGTAGCGCTGGCGGCGGGAGCTGGCGGCGGGAGCCGGCGGCGCAGGCGGTGAACAAGGCCGACTAACGGAGCCGTTGGCGACGATGGAGGCCTTACGAACGGCGGTGGCAGTGGTGGAGCAAACAACCACACCAACGCCAATGGCAGCTCCAACGAAGGCAGCAACGACGACGGAGGCGTCAGCCTCGACTTTTGTGGCCTTACCTTGTGCGGTGTTGGTCAGCGTTGCGACGCATCGCCCTCAGAGGCTACTTGCGTAGACCTATCCTGCAGCGACCTCAATTGCGGCGTGCGGGCGGCACGCCTCTGGGTACAACCGTGATCGGCGGGCCGATCGCGCCCGGAGCCTCGGCGAGCGGCACCGTGGTGGCAGACGCCTTGGTGCGCAACGTAAGGGTCTACGGCATTGCGGATCCCAGCGATGAGATCGAGGAGTGCAACAACGCGAACAACCTTGACGAAGGTCCGATGCTCAACTGCCTAGTGATCTTGCAGTAAGGTCCCCATAGGTTCGCTTACCGTTCACGGGGCAGGCTGGGCGACAACGTTCTTGTCGAGGCTGACAGCTGTTTGCGCAAGGAGCCGACCCTTCACAGAAGCACCTGTCCCCAGAGTAATCGCCGTCTGAGTCAGGACGATGCCCTCCAGGTGGGAGGTCGTACCGAGCTCCACTGCGCCCGCCGCCTGCCAGAAGATGTTCTTGGCCAACGCGCCCTTGAGTAGGATCTTCGCGCCGCTGCTCAGCTTGAGGCCCTTACCGATCTGGAAGATCCAAACGTCCGTCGCACTACCCTCGAGCGTGACGTTGGTTGCGATGAGCACGCCGGTTCCCCACTTGTACACGCCGGGGGCGAGCGTCATGCCACCAATGCTTCCGGCGCCGAGCTCCGTCTTGCCTGGCGCGCGACTGGCAGCGTCCGTGAACGCTAGCTGCATGTCACTCACGGCTGTAGTGAGCTTGGCAGGTGTGGGGGCTTTGTAGTCGGACGCATACACCTTACCGGTCACCTGCGTCGAGGTGGCAAACATTGTCGTGGCATCGGCGGTCAGGGAAAAGCCGGTGATCGCGGCGGCCTTGATCGGACTCACTGCAATATCACCAGTAATGGCCGATTTCGGCACGGTTGAGATGCCGGTCTTGGAGAGGATCACGTAATTTGCGGCGGTGCCAAGTCTGACTGGCAGACCCGCGGCAACCATGGATCCCGTCATGAAGCTCCACACGTGGGCCTCAGCGAGGGCAATGCCGGACCCGCTCTTGGCGCCGATGGTAAGGGTCGCTGTAAACGAGGCGCCGCTCGCAAGGTGAGCCTCCGGCCAGAAGGTAACCTTTGAGTCCGCATAG
The DNA here is from genome assembly GCA_046598735.1 of Polyangiales bacterium. Classification (GTDB taxonomy): domain Bacteria; phylum Myxococcota_A; class Polyangia; order Polyangiales; family DASUME01; genus DASUME01. The sequence goes on along the minus strand of JBKJIA010000617.1, from coordinate 21,648 downwards.
ATGACGGACCCTTTGACCGGCGTGGCGGCTGCACCCGTGGTGAGGGTGAAAGTGCTCGTGGTCAGCGTCTTAGGATCCATGGCCTCGCTAAAGGTGGCGCTGATGTTCCCGTTCACGGCCACCCCGCTCGCAGCGTCTAGCGGCACGGTCGACAACACTGTGGGGACCGTGGTGCTGCCACCGGTGCCCGCAGAGGCGTCACCACCGTCGCCCGCATCATTACCGCTGCTGGCAGCGTCGCCATCGCCAGCGTTCCCCCCCTGCGTACTGCTTCCACCGTCCTGATCGCCTCCGTCTTGAGCGCTGTTGCCGCCCCCAGAGCCGCTGTCGCAAGCCATCGCAAGGGACAGCAACAACAAGCAAGCGATTCGTGTATTACGCATGTTCAAATTCAGTTTCATGATCTTAGTGACCCCGTGGGTAGCTGACTTAGTAGTGGTGATGGCCTGTGCCCTAGGAAAAAGCGCTGCCCGCAACGGACGCTGCGCGAGACGAATCCCCTGGTCCTGAGTTCGATGCCTAGCTTTAGGTGTCGACCGGCAGGATCTACACGGCTAACAGTGCACAGGACGAGCCATGTTCCCGTTAACCTGTAAAAGGAGTGGCGTCAGCGACCCCAAGCACCAACTAAGCTGCCGAGGCGTTCAATTAGTAAGATAGCAGTGGGGCAGATAAGCGGAGGGCGCACGATCGCCACAACGGGTTGTGCGCGTGGGAGCGCCGGACGTGCCTACTCGCTTAGTCCACCCGTCGTGCGGTGTAAGCAGCCAAGAACGCTAGCGATTCGCCAAGCAGATCGGCAAGAAGCTACGATCGCGATAGCGCTTGGACGCTTGCAATGCATCTGCCTCGCTCTTCAGTTGCTTCTCCACTGCAGGCGGCATGTCGATGCGGAGGCCGGTGCTCGCGAGCTCGTCCATTTTGTTTGCGTACTTGGTGTCGAGCAGCATGCACTCGGTGTCGTCGCGCGCGGCCCCAGCGGGCCAGGTCACGCTCACCTTGTGGATGCCATGCATGCGTCCGCGCCGTTCGGATGCGACCGAACGCTCCATGATCGCGGGGCTCGCGACGTCGGCAGGCGCTTTCGCCGTGAGCTCATCTTTCTCAATCGCAGGCGGCGGTTCCACCTTCCCGGGCACTCCAGGCCGATGGTCAATTGAATTGTCGTTCACCTCGGCTTGCATACTTCGCAGGGCCTGGGCTCGGATCACAGCGTCTTCTTCATTGAGCGCGTACACCTTATACGCGGCGCCTCCAATGACGGCTGCAAGGCAGGCGCTGACCCAAAGTTGTGCCGCAGACCCTGACCGAAGGCGGCCCAAAATGCCGTGGTTCCCGCCCTTGTCCCGAACATTGATCTGACCTCGCCGCGCGCCCTCTGGCTGCGCGCCATGTATCGCGTACTTGTGGCCCGTCGCGGGTGTTGCAGCGGCTGTCTCGCCCTGACTCTTGTCGGCCGGCGCAGCCTTAGGGGTGGACTGTTTTGCTGCCGTCGTTGCCTGAGTTTTTGGCTTCTTAGCTTCGACCTTACCCGTGCCTTTAGGCGCCGTGCCGTAGTCGAGCTCGAGCGCTGCAGCCTCTTGCTCCTCATCATCGAAGCCACTCGGCCCCTGAACCACCTCCATGGCGCTCGCCGTGGCCTGATCTAACGGTTTGCCCGTGGCGTTGAGGTCGAGCTCGAGCGCCACGCCGTGGTCGGCTTCGCCGCCAAACCCGTCATCCAGCATCTGCACGTTGCCGCTGACCGCTGCTTCGGCCGTGGCCGCTGGCGCCGCCCGTGCGGGTGTAATCGGCGGTGTAATCGGCGCCGGTTGCGCCAGGCTCGTGCGAGCCGCACGTGCAGCGAGCGGTGCAGGCGCGGATTTATCAATAGTAAGGTCACCTATCACGTATCCGCTTGGCGGCTCGTCTCGCGTGGGGATCGAGGTCGCTACTTGCAGCGACTGATGCTCTGGCGCTGGCTCGGGCGGTGCGTGCTGGCTTTCGTGGGCTTGCAGCTCCGCAAAAGCACCCGCCTCCTGAAGCGCCGCGCAAAGCCGCTCGGCTTCTTGTGGGTCTTCATTCGCACGCACTACGCATGGAAAGCGTTTGGCCAACGCGGCTGCGTCCGCAGGGCTCAAGCCTAGAATGCGCTGCAAAGCCTTCGCAGCAGGTTGCACAGCGTTGAGCCGATAGGCAGTGATGATGATATCGCAGCGATCCAAAGGCGAGCCCCTCTCCGCTCGATTATCCCTCGGCTTGGCAGGTACTGAGTAGGTAGGTATCGAGCGACGTTTGCCGACGGTTACAGACGCCTACCGACCTGTGGTCACGCGGGCTCGGCCATGGCAACAGGCGTGGGCTCGGGCGCCGATTCAAGCTGCTTTCGGCGAGCTTTACTGTGATCTTTGGCGATCAGCACATACACGGATGGCACCACGAACAGGGTGAAGAGCGTGCCGATGGTCATGCCGCCCACGAGCACGATGCCGATGGAATTACGAGCTGCGGCACCGGGGCCCGTCACCAAGGTGAGCGGAAAGTGCCCCACCACAGTGGCAATGGTCGTCATCAAAATCGGGCGCAGACGCGTACGTGCTGCCTCCAGCACGGCTTCGACTTTGGCCTTGCCGCGCTCTTGCTCGGCGTTCGCAAACTCGACGATCAAGATTCCGTTCTTGGACACGAGCCCCACCAACGTCACGAGACCCACCTGCGAGTAGATGTTCATGGTGGTGGTCCAACCTTCCGTCAGCGGGAAGCCTGAACCCATGGGGAATTTGAGAAACGAGAAGATCAGCGCGCCAAACATCGCGAGTGGCACCGAGCCAGCCAGAATCACGAAGGGATCGCGAAACGAGTTGAACTGGGCGGCGAGCACCAAGAAGATCAAGAGCACCGCCAAGCCCATGGCAGGGAGGAACTTGCCCCCCTCCTGACGCAGCTGGCGCGACTCACCGGTGTAATCGATGCGGTAGCCAGCCGGAAGGATCTGCGCGGCCGTGTCTTCCAGCACTTTCAGGCCCGCTTCGAGCGACTGCGGCGCCACGCCAGAAATCTTGATGGCATTGAGCTGCTGAAAGCGATTGAGCGAGCGAGGCTCGACGGCGTTGCGCAACGTGGCCACCGCGCCGAGTGGCATCACCTTACCCCCCGGACCGCCAATGTGAATTTCCTTCAGCTGCTCCGCGTTTAGGCGCGCGCTGCGCTCGACTTGGGCGATGACCTTATAGCTGCGCCCTTCGATGTTGAAGCGGTTGACGAAGTTACCACCCAACATCGATGCCATATCGTTGCCGACCGAGGCTAAGCTTAGTCCCATCGAGGCAAGCTTATTGCGGTCCAGCATGATCTCGGTCGCGGCCTGATCAATTCTTACGTCCGTGAACGGGGGAAACATGAACTGCCCGCTCTTGGTGGCTGCATCGACGAGCTTTTGAGCAAAGCGCTCCAGCTCTTCGTGACTGGCCGTGGAGGCGAGCACGAGTTCGACCGGAAAGAAGCCGGCACTGGGCAAAGCCGATGGTAAGAACGCAGGCGCGCTCACGCCGGTCACGGCACCGAGCTTGCCGGCCAGCTCCTCCTGGATGGCAAAGATCGAACGCTTACGTTCTTCCCAAGGTTTGACCAACACGCCGCCAAAGCCGTTCGAAGGGAACGTCAGTTGGAAGCTGTGATCGAACTCGGGCGTGGTCTTGAAGATACGAAAGATCTCGCCGGTGTAAGGCGTGAGCTGTTCGAGGGTGGCATTGGCGGGCACGTCTATCGCGCTGAAAACCACGCCCTGATCCTCGTTGGGCGCAAGCTCATTGGGCGAGAACATGTACATCGGGATGGTCAACAACGAGAGCACCACCCACACTGCGTATACACCCCAGCGCATGTTGAGGGTGGCCTGCAGTGCCCGCGCGTAACCGCGACGAAGGCTCTCAAAGGCGTGATCGACGGTGCGCGCGAGCCAACCCTGACTGTCGTAGGGCTTGAGCAACTGCGACGACATCATCGGCGAGAGGGTCAGCGCCACCACACCGGAAATGAACACCGCGCCGGCCAAGGTGAATGCGAACTCGCGAAACAGGGCGCCGGTCAGACCCCCTTGGAAACCGATCGGTGCGTACACCGCGGCTAAGGTGATAGTCATGGCGACGATCGGTCCGACGAGCTCGCGGGCTCCTACAAGGGCCGCTTCCATGCGCGTCTTACCTTCGCGCATGTGACGTTCCACGTTCTCAACCACGACGATCGCATCGTCGACCACCAAGCCGACTGCGAGCACGACCGCAAGCAGGGTAAGCAAGTTCACGGTGAAGCCGAGCACTTGCATCAAGAACACGGCACCGATCAACGAAACCGGGATGGCCACGAGCGGAACCAAGACCGTACGCAGCGACCCCAAGAACAGGAAGATTACGACGATCACGATCAGGACGGTTTCGAGCAACGTCTTGACCACTTCGTCTACGGCGCCCGCGATGTACTTCGTAGAATCGAACGCGACGCTCGCTTCCATGCCACCGGGCAAGCCGCTTTTGATCAGCTCCATTTCGTCGCGCACACGCTTGATGACGTCGAGTGAGTTTGCGTTCGGTAGTACCCACACGCCCATGAACACGGCTCTTTCACCGGACATGCGTACGTCTTGTTCATAGGTGTCTGCGCCGAGCACCACGTCCGCGACATCCTGGAGGCGAACCAGCGCACCACCCTCTTCGCGAATGACGAGCTGCTTGAACTCCTCAACGTTTTCGAGATTGGTGTTGGCGGTCAGGTTCACCTGTACCAACGCGCCCTTAGTCTCGCCTACCGCGGAGAGAAAGTTGTTGGCGGCCAGCGCGTTGCGCACTTGCGACGGACTGACGTTGAGCGCGGCCATGCGGTCAGGCTTGAGCCAGGCTCGAATCGCAAAGGTACGACCGCCCAAGATGTCTGCGCGCTGCACGCCTTCAATCGCAGATAACTGCGGCTGCACGATGCGAATCAGGTAGTCCGTAACCTGATTGTCTTCGAGGATGTTCGAGCCAAAGCTCAGGTACATGGCCGCGACCTGAGCGTCCGATGGCTCGATGTTGATCGATGGCACCTCGGCCTCAGGCGGCAAGTCCGCGCGCACTTGATTGACGCGGGCGCTGATGTCCGCGAGCGCATTGGCGGCGTTGAAATTCAACTTGAGTCGCGCGTTGATCGTGGAAAGCCCCTGCACGCTCTGCGACTCGATGTAGTCGATGCCATCTGCCGCGGCGATGGCGCGCTCGAGGGGGGTAGTAATGAACCCGCGCACCAGATCGGCGTTCGCGCCCACATAAGGCGTACGCACTGTCACCGTGGCGCTCTCGAGCTTGGGGTACTGGCGTACCGTCAACGAGCGCGCGGCCTGCAACCCGGCGATCACGATGACGAGATTCACAACGATCGCCAACACGGGGCGACGAATGAAGATGTCGGTAAACTTCATAGGTCAGCGATTTTCTGGGCGCGGGTCGAGCTTAGGTTCCGCTCCGACCTTATTGTCGATAGTAATACCGGCACCGTTGCGGAGCTTGAAAGCGCCTGCGGTAACGACCTCTTGCCCGGCTTTCACGCCGTTGAGAATCGCTACGAAATCTCCGCGTTGCTCGCCCAACTTCACGAACTGCTGACGTGCTTGGCGCACGGGAGACGCGCCGCCGTGCTCTGCCGCACCGCTCGGCGCATTGGGCTGCTGCTTGGGTGATTCCACGAGAAACAGCGAGTCACCGTAAGGTGCGCGTACGATGGCGGTCAATGGGACTGCCACGATGCTCGCGCTCTTAGGCAGCATGACCGACACGTTGGCGAACATACCCGGCCGCAGCTTCTGATCGATGTTGGGTACGGTGGCGCGCACGCGGATGCTGCGCGTGGTGGCATCGAGTGACGGATCGATCGCGGCGATGGTACCTTCGGTATCGGATCCGCTCTGGCCCTCGAGCTTGATGCGTACCACGAGCCCTGGCTTGAGACTTGGTAAGGCTTGCTGGGGTAGCGAAAAATCCACGTACACCGAGTCGAGCGCGTCCAGGGTGGTCAAAGCCGTTCCCGGACTCAAATACTGGCCGAGATTCACGGCGCGAATGCCGAGCCGCCCTGCGAATGGAGCGCGCACGGTCTTACGGTCAATCTGGGCGCGCAGTGTCGCGACCTCCGCAGTAGCAGCCTCCAACTGGGAATGGTCGGCTTCCTGCTTGGCCTGTGTGACCACCTTGCGTCCAAATAAGGCGTCGGTACGGGAGGCCGTTTGCTCCGTCAGCTGCTTGCGCACCATGGCCGTTGCGAGTTGGGCGCGTTCGACGCTGGTATCGAGCTCGACGAGCACTTGGCCTTGCTTGGCCACGGCCCCCGAATCGAAGCGAATCTGCTTCACGACGCCAGGCGCTTCGTTGCTGATCGCAACAGCACGCGCCGCAGCAATGGTGCCCACAGCCGACAGGCTGCCTTCCCAGCTAAGATCGCGAGCGACGTCACTGCTCACGGCGGTGGGAGGTGGCCCGGCTTTGGCGTAGGCCGCGCCAGCCTCTGTCATGGTAGAAATTTGCGCGAATTTGACGGCAGCCAAGCCACCGACAAGCGCGAGAAGAACGAGGAAAGGTACGAGGTAGCGCACCGGGGCCACACTTTGTCAGGGGAAAATACTCAGCCAACGCGAACGCGCGTCAGCTCTGTCGGCGAAGCGGCACGGGGGTTACTCCGTGCGTTCACTTTCGCGCAGTTTGATCCGCCCGTGGCCGCGAGCAAGTGACTCTTCCCGCACACCCGCGTTGCTGTGCCTTGATTGACGCCTGCGTGCGAAGTCGAGACGTGCAACGTGCGCTTTGCATCAGCGATCCCCGTGCGGCAGGATGCGCCCGATGCGACTTGCCCTCGCCACTCGCTCGCTGCTTTCCCCGTTAGAAGTGGACGACGCTCCCCTGCATCGTGCACTGATGGCGCGCGGCCTTACCGTCGAGCACCCCGTCTGGGACGATCCTGCTGTGGATTTTGCTCGCTTCGACGCCGTGCTGATTCGCACGACCTGGGACTATCAAGACAAGCTTCCTGTCTTTCTTGAGTGGGTTGAACGTGTCAGCGCCGTGACGCCGCTCTACAATCCTGCCCCCGTAGTCCGATGGAATACCCATAAACATTACCTTCGCGCGCTTCAGGCCGAAGGTGTTGCGCTCGCGCCTACCACATGGCTCTTGCAAGGGGAGCAGGTCGATGTTGCCGCGCTGGTTGAACGAAACGGCATGCGGGAAGGATTTCTCAAACCGTGCGTGGGTGCAACCGCGCGCGAAACCTTACGGTTTAGTTGCGATGCAGCCGGCCTTTCCGCAGCCCAGGCACATGTGGATCGCTTGCTGCCCGCCGAGGACCTGATGTTGCAACCTTTTCTTTCGAGCGTCACCGTACGCGGCGAGTGGTCTGCAATCTTTGTGGATGGAAACATCACCCACTGTGTACGTAAGATCCCTGTCGCGGGGGATTATCGCGTACAGGACGACTTCGGCGCGCGCGATGAACCTTATACGCCGACGCTCGCCGAGCGCTCGGCCGCGGAGCACGCCATGTCCATCGTGCAACGAGCGGACGGTCCGTGCCCGGGAGCCGATGGCTCGCCTCTGCTGTACGGTCGCGCCGACTTTCTTTGGGCGGATGACGGCACTTGCGTGCTGACCGAGCTCGAGTTGGTGGAGCCTTCGTTGTTCTTTCGCCACGGCTCCACTGCGGCGGACCTACTCGCCGATGCGTTGCTACGCCGCGTGTCCGGCGCCGTACGACCGTAAGATTTTCAAGCGCCTCTACACCGCGCTACACCGCGTTACGATAGGCATACTTACGGCGCGATACGGCGCATGCGCGGCAAACGCACCCAGAAGCGGCTGCCTTGCTCCGGAGTACTCACGACGCCCGCCGTGCCCCCATGCGCCTCCACGATCTCGCGTACGATCAACAGGCCGAGACCGGTGCCGCTAGCGTGGTGCTCACCGCGACGATAGCGCTGAAAGAGCGTGGGAATGACCTCCGGCGCGATGCCGCAGCCAGTGTCTTCGATGCCAAGTTCCACGTACTCGGGCGTGCTCGATAGGTGAGCGGTGATGTCTCCACCGATGGGCGTGAATTTGATCGCATTGCCCAGCAAATTCGAGAGCACTTGGCTGAGGCGTTGTGCATCACCGTAGACTCGGGTTTCGCTGTCGCCTGCCACGTTCGGTCCACGAAACACCTGCGACCTCGATTCAAGCAATGGACGAAGCTCGTCGCGCGCGTGCTCGACCAGCGCGCTCAAGTCGACCTCCGTGCGCGCGATGCGATAGCTTGCGCCTTCGAGACTCGCGAGCTCCAAGAAGTCGTTGATCATCGCGCCCAGGGAACCCACCGTCTTTTGGAGCTTCTCGATGTCGCCCCGCATCTCCGGCCCGCGATTCTCCTTCTCCTCGTTCATGAGCATGCGCTGGAGTCGCATGGAGATCACGTTGAGTGGATTACGCAGGTCGTGGGCGATGATGGAGTAGAAATCCAAACGCCGCTCGTCGAGCATGCGCCGCTCCGTCACGTCGCGCAGCGACATGATAAGGCTTGCGCTTGGATCGTCCGAAAGCGAGCGCAACGTGGGCGAAAAGCGTCGTCCGTGGATTTCCAGGTCTGCCGTCGGCAGGCGCGATTCTCTTGCTTCGGGGACGTGTAAGTCCAGGCCAGGTATGAGCTCGAGCGACGAACGACCGACCAGTGCCTCGGCCTTGATGCCGAGGATGGAAGCCGCCTCCTCATTGGCGAAACTAAGGTTCCCTTCCGCGTCAATGACCAGGAAGGGATCGGGAGCGGTTTCGAGTAACCTGCGGTTGACCGCTTCTGCTTGCTCGGCGCGCCGCAACAGCTGTCTAGAGCGCACGAGCGACGCTACGCGCGCGGACAGCTCTTCGTCAGAGTAAGGTTTGGCGAGGTAATCATTGGCTCCCGCAGAAAGACCTTCGACGATCTGCGTCGTGTCGCGATGGGAAGTAAGTAAGAGAATCCCCATCCCCTCGGAGCCACTCGGCTGGGTGCGCAAGAAGCGACACACCTCCACGCCTGACACACCAGGCATGACCCAATCCAGCACCATGACATCCGGCAATGCGCTCGAAGACAAACGCTCCAAGGCTGCGGACCCGTCGTGAAAGACTTCCACCGCGCAGTTGCGCGTGAGGACACGGCGGGCGCGTTCCGCATCGAGTGGGCTATCATCGACAACCCACACCGAGGGCTGAATAGGCACGGCCATTCCAGCTTGGATACGACGCGCCCTGGCAAGCGTCAATGCGCGGGTATTACGCTGGCGCGGGCCAATGCTGGACACGTCGGCGGAGGTAGCGATAATGGCGAACAGCAACAGATTCGCGGTGGCTCGCGCCTAGACTGGAGTGGCGGTGGAGATTTTGGTCGTCGACGACAGCAAGGTGATGCGGGACATGATTGTGGCATGTTTGCGTGGGCTCGACGCCAGCCGCTTTACCCACGCCGCAAGTGGGCTCGAAGCTATCGAACGCCTGTCTTTGGGCGTGTTTGACTTGGTTTTCCTCGACCTCAACATGCCGGACATCGGCGGCTTCGAGGTGGTGGAGTTCATCCGTGCGCAGGATAATCTGAAGAGCTTGCCCGTGATCGTTGTCACCACGCGGGGCGATGAAGCGTCGCGTGCACGTGCGCTTAGCGCGGGTGCTTCGCGTTTCATGACCAAGCCCTTTGATCCCGAGGGCATCATGCGCGAAGTGAGCTCGCTCTTGGACACTTCGAGTGAGGGCGCGAGCTAAGAAGGAATGGCCAATACTTTCGATCGCGCGGAATTCGCCGAAGGTTACCTGTCGGAGGCCGAAGAACATTTGCGCTCGGCCGCGGGAAACCTGTTGCGCATCGAGCAGGCCCTTGAAAAAAACGAACGTCAGCCTCGGGTCGTGCGCGAGCTCTTTCGTTCATTGCACACGCTGAAAGGTCTGTCGGCGATGGTGGGCATCGAGCCCATCGTCGAAATAGCGCACGAAATGGAAGCTCTGCTGCGCACTGCCGATCAGACTGGGGCGCCTTTGTCGAAAGAGGCGGTTGCGCTCTCGCTGAGCGCCTTGCGCGCCATCGAACAGCGCGTCGAAGCATTTGCCAAGCACAAGACGGTTCCGCCCGCGCCGCCCAAGCTCGTCGACGCGCTCAAGAAGCTGTTGCCAGCCGTGCGCTCCCTCGAAGAAAGGCATGCCGATGGTTTGAACCTAGCGCCGAGCTTACTCGCCAAGCTCAGCACCTCCGAGCGTGAGCAACTCGTGCAAGGCATCGAGGCGGGTCGGCGTGGGCTGCGGATCGATTTCTCTCCGTCCCCTGAAAAAGCTGCGCAAGGCACGACCATTACCAGTGTGCGCGAGCGTGTGGGACAGCTCGCGGACATCGTCAAAGTCTTACCCCAGGCCGTGCCGAAGAGTGAGGAAGCGCCGGGTAGCCTTACCTTTGCGTTACTGATCCTGACTGACGCCGAGGACGCTTCGCTGGCTGAAGCCGCAGGCATCGAAGCCAGCGCCCTCATACCGATCGCGCTTGAGACCCCTGCCGTGGGTGCGCTGTCGGCGTACGAAAATCTCGAAGAAGACGCGGCGGAAAGCGAGTCCGATCACGAGCTCTTGCAGCGCGGCACTATCCGCATCGACATCGCGCGCCTCGACGATGCGCTCGACAAGCTTTCGGCGCTGGTGGTCACGCGCTTTCGTCTGGCGCGCGCAGTGGCAGATTTGCGAGAGCGCGGCGTGGATGTGCGCGACCTTCAAAGCGTGCTGCTCGAACACACGCGCGAAGTAAAGCACCTGCGCACCTCGATCACGCGTGCGCGCATGGTGTCAGTGGCGCAACTGCTCGAGCGCGTGCCGTTGCTGGTGCGCGGCATGAGTCGGAGCAGCGACAAACAAGTAAGACTCGTGATCGATGCAGGCCGGGCCGAGCTCGACAAATCAGTCGCTGAGCGCATTTTCCCGGCACTTTTGCATCTGGTTCGCAACGCGGTAGACCACGCCATCGAGGCCACGGAAAGGCGCCAGCAGCTGGGCAAATCCGCGCAGGGAACCATCACTGTGCGCTGCTTTGAGCACTCCGACAGTCAGCTTGAGCTGAGCGTGAGCGACGACGGTTGTGGCATCGATGCGCAGCGCGTGGCGGCCAAGGCCGGGCGCCCTTTACCGGTAGATGATCGAGGGCTGCTCGAGCTCGTCACCTTACCGGGGCTGTCCACGCGAGAGCAAGCGACGGAGCGCAGCGGCCGCGGCATGGGCATGGACATCGTCAAACGAATCGCTGTCGACACGCTGGGCGGCGAACTGATGTTGAGCACCGCACGCGATGTAGGAACCACGTTCACCTTACGGATTCCGCTTTCCATTTCGATCCTGGATTCGTTCGCGTTCCGATGTGGCGAACAAGCCTTCGTTGTGCCTCTTGCGATGGTCGAGGAGATCGTCGAGCTCGATGCGGCCGTCGTATTTCGCGCGCCGCATCCCCAGATACGGGAGCACGGCCACGAGGCAAAAATGCTGCAGCATCGCGGCGAAACCATTCCACTGTTCGATCTGACCTTACTGTTCGGCCTGAGTCGCGCCAACGCTGCGCTTTCTGAAGGTGGGGCGAGCGCTCTACGTGCAGCCAGCCTGGCAAGCGCGCTCGTGGTGCGCCGCAGTGGTCAACGTTTCGCCTTTGCAGTGGACAGTATGCTCGGACAGCAGGAGGTGGTGATAAGGCCACTCAGCGACAGCTTGGTGAAAGTGTCAGGCGTATCCGGAACCACGGACTTGGGCGATGGACGACCCACGCTGGTGCTTGATCTGCCTGGGCTGAGCGAGCGCGTGACGCGCCTTGTGTCACAGAGGGAGGCCGTAGCATGAGCGCGCTGCATGTTTTATTCAGAATCGCAGACGGGGCTTACGCATTGCCCGCATCCGACGTGCTGCACATGGAGAGCTTTAGCGGGGCGACTAAGGTGCCAGGCACGCTGCCTTACGTGGCGGGCGTCGTGCAGATTCGCAGCCGCGTGGTGCCACTCATCGATGCTCGCGCGCGCTTTGGCCTGCCGAGTGCGGTGCCCACGCTCGATTCACGGGTGGTCGTCGTGCAGTACCGAGAGCGGGCCATCGGCCTACTCGTGGATAGTGCGCGCGAAGTCATGAATATCGCGGCGGAACAATTTCGTCCGCCGCCAGAAATCGTTAGCGAGCAGGCAGCAGGTTTTGTATCTGCCGTCGCGCAAACCGGACCAGGTCTGGTGATGTTGCTCGATTTCGGCAAGGTCGTAGGCGAAGAGGTGCTTCATGGCGGCGAATAAGAGTGCAAGCAATGGCAGCGCTGGCGAGCGGCCCACGGAGAAGCGCGCGAGCAAACGTTCCACGAACGGTACGCACAAGAAAGCCGCTGTGAGCGCGGCTGCTTCACAAGCGATCCAAGAAGACACCTTGCAGCAGCGCGTGGCGAAGCTCTCTGATTCGCTGCGCAACACCGCCATCGAAACGGACAGTATCGAGGAGGCCACGCAGCGCCTGATTTCTGTGGGCAATGAGCACGCCGCGGCGAGCGAGCAAATGCGCGTCTCTGTAGAGAGCGTAGCGGGCAGCATCGAGGAGACTCATGCCACGCTGCAAGTGCTCGCACGCTCGCAGCTCGAGGTCAGCAAAAACGCCAAAGACATGTTGCTCGGTATCGAGAGCAATGCGAGCAGCATCGGGGAGCTCAGTGCGTCGTTGACCGGTGTGCGTAAGGATGGCGCTACACTGGCGCAGTCCGCGGAATCGATCGCTGCCACGCTCGATGAGATGGCACATTCGGTCAAGGGTGTTGCATCGAACGTGTCCGACCTGGCCGCTGTTGGGGAGCAGTTATTGGCAGCGGCGCGCGAAACCAGCGTCAGCGTTGCCGACGTCGCGGCGCGCGGCGAAGCCAACGCGGCATCCGTGCAAGAGGTCGCCGCTACGATCGAGCAAATGTCGAAGGGCGTGAGCCGTTTGGCGAGTGATACGGAAGGCGTGGGCGCGCAAGTGACAGGCATGGCGAAGTCACTTCAAGTCGTGCAAGGCGCGCTTGATCAAGTGAATCGCGATGCGCTCGAGATGGCGAGCTCCGTGGAAGAAACAGCCGCCAGCGCAGAGGAGATGACGCGCTCGAGCCGTGCCGTGGCAGAGCAGGCAAAAGCGCTCGAGAGTGTGCTCGGCTCCACGGCGAGCACCGTGACCGAGGTCGCAAGCTCGATCGAAGAAGTGGCCGCGACGGCCGAGAAAAGCGCTGCCGTCGTCGATGCCAACGCGGCCGCAGTCGAGCAGATGGCACGCTCAGCCCAGGCGATTGCGCAGAGCGCGCAACAGATCAGCAGCCTTTCCGCAAGCAGTGCCGCGGCTTCATCGCAACTTGAGACTTCTACCAAGCGTATCGCGCAAGTCGTGCAGGCTGCCCGTGAGAACAGCGAGCGTATCGCGCTGACGGCTCGCGAAGGCGGTGCCACCGTCGGTCGTTCGATCGCCGGCATGAACGGGGTGCGCCAAGCGATGGTCGAAGCCGCCGTGGTGATCAAGGACATGGGCAAGAAGTCCGAAGACATCGGCGACATCGTCCAAACCATCAACTTGATCGCCGATCGGACCAACCTGTTGTCGCTCAATGCCAGCATCGAAGCGGCGCGTGCGGGTGAACATGGGCGAGGTTTTGCGGTCGTGGCCGAGGAGATCCGTGCGCTCGCGGATCGCGCCGCGACGGCTAGCGCGGACATCGCCAAAATCGTGCGTGGTCTGCAAAGCACGGCGCGCGATGCCGTCAGCGCATCGTCCGACGGACTCAAGGTTGCGGACGAGGCGGCCAAGCTGGCAGGCGACGCGGATCGCGGTCTTGCCTCCGTATTGCAGGGCGTCGAAGAGCTGGGCCGCTCCGTACGCGAGATCGATCGCGCAAGCGGCGAGCAAGTGCAGGCCATTCAGCAGCTCACCCAAGCCACCCAGCGCGTCAACGAAGAAGGCCGAAGCGTGGCGGTGGCGGCGGCGGAACAAAGTAAGGCGACCCAGTCCGTCGCGCAGGGCGCCAACGAGATGCGCAAGATGGCGCGCCAAACCAAAGAAGCAACGTCGGAACAAGCGCGGGCACTGCGTGACCTGGTGCGAGCCAACGCTCAACTTTCAGCGAGTGCAGACAAGGTCTCACGCGCAGCCGACGAGCAAGCGCTTTCCGCGGGCGAAGTCTCCAAGGCCGCCGTCCGCATGCGCACGCTTACGCAACAGACCGTGACCGCGATGACCGAGCAAACGCGTGCGCTCGGAAGCGTGGCGGGCTCTGCACAAGAGATCGCGAATGCCACTCAGCGCACCATCGCAGGCTTGGCAGAGCAGGCGGCGGGAGCGCGCGAGACCGCTCGCGCGATGGAAGACCTGCGCAAGCAGACCGCGCAGATCGCGCGCGGTATCTCTGAGCAAGCGCGCGCCGCCAAAGAGATCGAAGGTTCGGCGGGCGAGGTTGCCCGGATTGCGGGCGAAGTTAGTAAGGCGACCTCCGAGCAAAGCCAGGCGTCGGCGCAGCTTGCCAAGGAGGGCGACGAGGTGCGGCGCATCGCGCGACAAAACGCGCGGGCGGTCGGCGAGCAAGCCGATGTGGTGGCGAGCCTGCACGCGGCGACTACGCGGCATACCGCCGCGATGCAGCGGGCGGTGGTCAACAGCTCCGAGCAAGCGGCCAGCACCGAGCAGATAGCGCATGCCGTAGCGGATATTCGTACGCGCGCGCTCGAGCTGTCCGCGGCCGTGTCAAGCCAAGCCAAAGGCGCGCGTGGCGTGGCCCAAGACGTTGGCAACGTGACCGCCCGCGTCTCCAATATCCGAGCAAGTTACGAGGAACAGGTAAATCTGCTCGTTGACATGGGTAAGGTCCTGGCCGCGGACGCGCACAAGCCAACAGAGGCGCAGACTGTCGCCGTGGAGCCCGCGTGACGGTGTCGCCGCCAACGCGCTCCGCTCAAGACGCGACGACCCACGATGCCGTGTCGGGCTTGATCACAGCCGGTGCCGCAGGCCTCACGGGCTTGTTGGAGATGCTCTCGCATCCCAGTTGGATAGTAAGGCGTGAGGTCATCGCGGGCCTGGCTGCGCTCGGTGATCTAGCAGTGCCTGCACTGTGTGCGTCACTGCACAGCGAACGGACCAACGAAACGCGCATCGCTGCGACCGTGGACACGTTGGTGGCTTCTGCTGGTGACGCGGACGCGGCCGTGATGGCGATGGCTGACGATCCTGATCCCGCAGTGGTCGCCGACGTCGCACAAATTCTGGGACGACGCCGCAGTCCACGTTCACTCGTCACTCTGATCGCACTAACACGGCACGCCGATGACAACGTGGCCGTGGCTGCGATCGAAGCGTTAGGTCGCGTGGGCGGGCGCTCGGCGGTAGACGCGCTCGTGGCCTGTATCGAGAGCACGCAGTTCTTCCGTGTATTTCCAGCGATCGATGTGCTCGGTCGCAGTGGCGATCCGCGCGCGGTCGCCCCGCTGGCCGCTCTGTTGCGGGATCCCCGTTGCGTGTTCGAGGCGGCACGCGCCCTGGGACGCACGGCAGATCGCGCCGCGGTGGGGCCCCTGGCCGCGCTGCTCGTATCCGGTAGTGATGCAAGCGTCAGGGTGGCAGCAACTGCCTTGGTGGAGCTCGCAGCCGTGCACGCAGAACGCTACGGAATCGCGCTGCCCATCGAAGAGATGCTCACGGGCACCGCTACGGATGCGGCGGTGAGACGCGTCGTTCAATGCTTGAACAATGCCGATGCGCTGGAGCGCGAGGCACTTTGCCATGTGCTCGGCGGGCTGCGCGAGAGCGCTTGTTTGCCAGCTCTTTTGCGCATGTTGGAAGCGCAGCCGGAGGTCGCAACGGCCGCAGCGCAGGCACTTCAAAAGCTCGGTCGCGCGGCGGATGTAGCGTTTCTCGATGCCCTGGCGCGCGGTGGCTCGTTGTCGCGACAGGTGCTGTTACCTCTCGTCGGACAAGCGCACGCAAGTGGCGCCGTGCTCGCTTGTCTGACCGATTCGGATCCCATCGTACGCGCCCGCGCTTGCGACGCACTGGCCCGGATCGGCGATGCAAGCGTCGTTTCCCGCGTGTTTGTGCTGCTCGAAGATGACAATCCGCGCGTCGTGCATGCGGCAAGCGGCGCCATTCAAGCACTCGGCAGCAACGAGACGGAACGACTCTTACTGTCTGCCGCTCGCTCCGAACACGTGGGAGTGCGCCGTGCCGCGCTGCGCTTGCTTGCTTCGTTCGGCTTCGAGGCCGCGCTCGCAGTCTTTAGTGACTCGGTCAATGATGACGATTTTCGGGTGCGAGAAGCCGCGATTTCAGGCCTCGCGTTTCTTGAGCATCCCGACGCACGAACCTTACTGTTGGCGACTACCGCTCACTCCGATCCGCGTCTGCGCGGTGTAGCTATGCGCGCATTGGGACAGTCCGCACCGGACGCTTCCGTGCACCGGGCACTGCTCAACGCGCTCGCCGATCAGGATCCGTGGGTGCGCTACTATGCCTGCCAAGCACTCGGTAAGCTGCGCGTTGATGCCGCCGCCGAGCCCATGGCGAAGCTGCTGAGTGACGAAGCGGGTCAAGTGCGCGTCGCAGCGGTCGAAGGTCTTTCGCACTTGCGCGACGATGCATCGCTGGCTGCCCTGCGCAAAGCGGCTCAGTCCAGCGATGCCGATGTGGAGCGCGCTGCCCTGCTCGGTCTGAGCTTGGCGCAGGACCTTGCCTCATTGCCGGTTCTCCTCAGCGCTTGCGCAAGCCCGGACTCAGCCACCCGTTTGGTTGCGCTCTCCGCCGCTGCCGCGTTTGCCTCCGAGCAGGTGCTGCCGACGTTAGCCACGCTCGCGCGCGACGCCGACGAGGGCGTGCGGACCGCTGCATTAGGATTCCTATCGACGCGCCCGGAACGCGAAGCCTCCCGCATCCTGATCGACCTATTGCGCGACGCCACCAAGCGCGAGCCCATCTTGCGCGCACTCGCTGCTTATGTAGAAGCCCGCGTACCTGCCCTACTGTTTGCGCTCGAGGACGCGGACGACGAGCTTGCGCCCTTGCTCAGCGCGAGCCTTTCGCGCCTTCAACATAGCAATGCCATCGCCGCGCTGTTTCAGGCCTTACGGTTACCGAAGCCACCCGCTCGCAAGGCCGCGGTCACTACGCTCGCAGCGATCGGCAGCCGTGAAGCCTATGCCGCCATCGCGCAGCTTGCTGCGAGCGACCCGGACCCCGAAGTGCGACGCATTTGCGCGCTCTCTCTTGCCCAGTGAACTCCATGTTCGAGTCGCAACTATCGCCCCAGGTGTTTTCGATTCTCAGTGCTCTCATCGAAGAGCATGCCGGCCTTTCCTACACGCTCGCCGACAAAGAGATTTTCGAAAGTAAGGTTTGCAGCCGCGCGGCCGAAGCAGGCTTCGACTCCCCACTCGATTACTACTACTTTCTACGTTACGACGACACCACGCGAGCTGAGCTCGATCTCTTGACTGAAGCGCTGGTGGTACACGAGACCTACTTTTTCCGCGAGCTTGCACCGCTGCGCATCGCGATGTCGCACTTCGTCGCGCCCATCGTCGAAGAAGGCCGTCGCGCACGGGTCTGGTGCGCAGCATCGTCTAGCGGTGAAGAGCCCCTCACCATGGCCATGTTACTCGCCGATGCGGGCATCCTCGATCGGGTGGAGCTTGTGGCAAGTGACATCAGCGCGAGCGTGCTTGCGCGTGCACGTGCCGGAAAATTCGCCCCGCGCACGCTGCGGCGCGGTCCTATCCCTAGCTTCGCGGAGCGCTTTGTCGCGCAGGATGAGAAGTCCGTCCGTGTTGCGCCCGAGCTGAGCGCCGCCATTCTTTGGCGACAGCTCAACTTGATGGATCGAGCGCAAATCGACTCGGTCGGTGAGGTCGATGTAATTTTGTGCCGCAACGTTTTGATCTACTTTCGCGATGAAATAGCCACCCGCGTCGTACAACAGCTGAGCGCGCAACTGCGGCCGGGAGGGATATTGCTCGTGGGCGTGTCGGAGTCGTTAATGCGCTTTCGAACGTCGCTGGTTTGCGAAGAGCACGGCGGCGTGTTCGTGTACCGAAGGGCGAGCAACTCATGACGGATCGCATTCGGGTGTTAGTTGTCGACGACTCTGCGTTTGCACGCAAGGTGTTGCGCGAGGTGCTCAGTGCCAGTCCTGAGATCGAAGTCGTCGGCGTCGCACGCGACGGACTCGAAGCGCTCGAGAAAATCGCACAGCTCAAGCCTGACGTCGTCACGCTCGATTTGGTGATGCCGAACCTGGGCGGGCTCGGGGTGCTCGAGAACTTACCGGCAGACCTTGCACCGCGCGTGGTGTTGGTGAGCAGCTCGAGTGCGCTTGGTGATCTTGCCGTACAAGCCCTCCAAAGTGGTGCCTTCGATCTCGTCCACAAGCCCACGGCGCTAGCAACGGACCAACTTTACGAGTTGCGCGACGAGCTCATCGCCAAGGTCAGGGCCGCCGCGCGAGCGCGTGGTCCGAGCGGATTACCGGCCGTACCAGCTCGTGCGCTCACGCTGCCTCCCAGCACCGCCCGCCAAGTGCTCGTGATCGGTACATCGACCGGCGGCCCACAAGCGTTGACGCGGCTGTTGACCGGTATACCGCGCGATTTTCCGCTCCCTATCGTCGTCGCTCTGCATATCCCCGCGGGATACACAGAAGCCATGGCCAAGCGGCTTCACGCTGCCTGCGCGATCGATGTTTGCGAAGCCAGCGACCACATGGCGGTGCGACCGGGCCTTGCCATCATTGCGCGGGGCGGAATGCACCTCAGGCTCGAGCGCGCCGGAACGCTAGTCTACGTGAAGCTAGACTCCGAACCGACCGGCTCACTCTACTCCCCATCGGTCAATGCACTGTTCCACAGCGCCGTTCAGAGCTATGGCGCGGGCGTGATCGGCGTCGTGCTCACGGGCATGGGTGACGACGGCATGCTGGGCGCGGGCGCGATTCGCGAGGCCGGCGGCATCGTCCTGACGGAGTCCGAATCGTCCTGCGTGATCTACGGCATGCCGCGCTGCGTAGTCGAAAGCGGCTTCTCTTCGGCGAGCGCGAAACTTAGCGAGATGGCCGCGACCATTATCAGTCACCTCTAAGCCAGGCTAGGCCAAGCGCGCTTCCCATGAAACCGTCACCGCCGGATCCAGCGTAGAGCCGACCGAGCAATACTTTTCGACGGAGAGCTTCACGGCGCGCTGGTACTTGTGCTCGTCAATGCCCACGTTGGCGGTGAAGACGAGCTTGGCGGTGGTAAACGGCGCAGGGGTGGCATCGGCGCGTGTACCGACGATCTCAATAGTAAGGTTCGTAAGTGGCTCTTTCTGCTTGTTGAGGATCGCCACCACATCCATCGCACTGCAGCTCGCAAGCGCACTCAACAGCAACTCCATGGGGCGCATGCCGCGGCCCTCCCCACCTATCGCTTCCGCACCATCCACGATGACCTTACCACCGGAGCCCGCAGTGGCCTCGAAAGCGGCCTTACCGATGCGCTCGAGACGAACTTGCATGTCTGGATGGGTCATGGGGTCTCACTTAGCATCGAATAGCGAGGTGGATAGATAGCGGTCGCCGCGGTCACATAGAATGCAGACGATGGTTGCATCCTGCTCTTGGGTAGCGAGCTCCTGGCACAGCGCGCGTGCCGCCCACACGGCGCCGCCCGAGCTTACCCCCGCAAATACGCCGCCATTACGAGCAAGAGCACGGGTGGTAGCTTCTGCGTCGCTCTGCGGGACATCGATGATGCGATCGACACGCGTGGGGTCGAAGATCTTAGGGAGGTAAGCCGTGGGCCAACGTCTAATACCAGGGATGCTGGAGCCTTCGGTGGGCTGGCAGCCCACGATACGAATCGCAGGGTTGCGCTCTTTGAGATAGCGGGACACGCCCATGATCGTGCCCGTGGTGCCCATGGCGCTGACAAAGTGCGTCACGGCGCCGTCACTGTCGGCCCAAATTTCGGGGCCAGTCGATGCGTAGTGCGCGCCCCAGTTGTCAGGATTCGCAAACTGATCGAGCATCAGGTAGCCGCCCTGCGCGACCTTCGCGTGCGCATGGTCGATCGCGCCTTCCATGCCGCCCGCGTCACTCGTGAGAACGACCTCAGCGCCGAACGCGCGCATGGCTCGGACACGTTCCACGGTGGCGCTCTCCGGCATCACGAGCTCGATGCGATAGCCACGTGTGGCCGCGATCATCGCGAGCGCGATCCCCGTGTTGCCACTGGTCGGCTCGATCAGAGTTACAGACGAGTTGAGCTCGCCGCGAAGCTCCGCGCCTAAGATCATCGCGCGGGCCGGCCGATCTTTGACACTGCCACCGGGGTTGTTGCCTTCGAGCTTGCCCAACAGCCGGATGCCCTTGCGCGAGACGCCCGTTGCGAGCTCGATCATGGGCGTATTGCCCACCACGTCCTCGATCCGTTTCTGCTCGATGGTCATATGCTCGCGGGCCCGCCTCTCGTAAGGTACGTTAGCTCCCCATGCGAGTAGAGCCCAGCAAGTTTAGAGCCCTAGAGACCGTGATCGATGAGGTCGTCGCGAGTTATTCAGGCAAGCTCGAGATCGATAATCTGGAGAGCGCCGCCTTGCCCAATCGGCGCTCCGTCGTGGAAGCCATGGAGCACCTCAAACCCGTGCTTTTCATGGGTTACTACAGCACGCACACGCTCAACCAGGACAACCTCAGGCAGGCCATCGCGGAACACGTCTACGCGGCCCATCGTATCCTGGCCGATCAGATCGACCGGGCCCTGACCTACGACCACTGGATGGGCCGAAGTGAAAAGCGATTGCCCGTAGGCTGCTCGGAAGAAGTCGTGCTCGCGTTGCTACGGCAGATCCCTGAGATTCGCCGCCTGCTCAACGGCGACGTACAGGCTGCCTTCGCGGGCGACCCTGCAGCCCACAGCATCGAGGAAGTCGTCTTCAGCTATCCGGCGATCGAGGCCATCACTGCCTATCGCATCGCCCATCAGTTGCATCTGTCTGGCGTGCCCATGATTCCGCGCATCATCACCGAGCAGGCGCACTCTCGCACCGGCATCGATATCAGCCCCGGAGCGCGCATTGGCGAACGCTTCTTCATCGATCACGGTACAGGCGTCGTGATCGGAGAAACCACGGTGATCGGCAACGAAGTGAAGCTCTATCAAGGGGTCACGCTCGGCGCCTTGAGCATCAGTAAGGGCGAGCAGAGCGCGAAGCGTCACCCTACCCTCGAAGACCACGTCACGATCTATTCAGGTGCAACCATACTCGGGGGCGAAACCGTGATCGGTGCAGGCTCGGTTATCGGTGGAAACGTATGGCTGATTGAGTCCGTACCACCGGGATCCAAGGTGTTCGGCCGACCTAAGCGCGCAGACTCCGAGCCTGCTAGATAAGCTTAGATTAGAGCTGCCTATGGCGTTCTCGTGGCGTCTCGGCTGCTCAGGATAAGCATAAGGTCAGCGACCGTTACGCCGCCCCCGCGTAACATCGCTTTCGAGCGCCCCGCGGCCCGGCTGCCCCTGCACGAAGCCAGACGTCTGGACCACGTAATGAACGGGCGTCGCGCCGCTCGACGAGGGCACGTGGACCGGAATTAGCGCGAGATGCTCGGCTGCGTCGCGAT